>JAUSGE010000040.1 GCA_030649205.1 bacterium | reverse complement strand
AAGGATTCCCTCCGGAAGAATTAATTCCAAAATTGATTTTTCAATTGTCATAATGATAATCGTTAGCTTAATTATGATTATCATTATACCCGTGTCAACTTAAATTTTCCAGCTTAGTCCAGCAATATTCTGTATGACCCCATATTCTCTTCCGTCTCGCCAATAAGAGAAACCGCCCTCTCGCTGAGGTTGGAACATCAAATTGGCTCGTCAGTGGGCAAATCGTTAATTGCCCATTCTGCTGATACCACGATCTCATTGTCAAGATATTTTATGAGCGGTTTAACTTCGGTAATGACGCGAGCCAGCGCCCCGCCTTCCCGCTCCAGGCAAACGCTTTCCTCGGCCTCTAACTGTCTTATACAGTTAATGACCTCGGAGATATTTCGGTTTAAAGCCGTAAAAACTACTTCCAGACTGTTGGTCGTAACCATTGTCAGTCTCCTTTAATTAATTGTTGCAAGGATTCGGTCCTTGCGGCCGGCTCAACGAGCGTAAAATTTTTAAGAACACCTCCTCAACTCAAACTATTAATTTTAATAAGCTGGGTTGAGAAGGGGAAACGAATTAAAACTTAGATATTCGTTTCCCCTGAATTTAAAAGATATTATTAATACCAGAAAAGTTCTTTTTTGTTTTTTGTGGCATAAAAAAGAACTCTCGCCGCGGCGCGCAAATTATAATTTATGAAATCTGCGCTTCCGTCAGCCTGTCGAAGCCAGTAACAGGCTTCAAAAAGATCTGACGGTTTTGTCCTGCCCGGCGCCCACCTGGCATTTTCAAGTTCTTCCCTGATATTGTCAAAACTTCCTGCGCAGGTGAAGCCATGCAGGAAATTTTTTAGACGAGTGGGCGCACCGTCAAAAACCTTATTCGCCCTCTCCCTAAGACGGTCCTCAACCTTTCTCAAGCCATCGATGACCGCCTCACGGCTTTTAATGGCAAGCGCCACTTTTTCCATCACTTCAGGGGGATAGCCCCCCTCGTAACTATACCCCGCGTCCATACTAGCGGGGTATTGTTCCGCTACTTTTTTATACTCTCTTTCCATTTTTTTATTTTTCATTTTCTTTTCCTCTTCTTCTTTTTCAATTTTTTTATTAAGTTGCTTGAATAGCCAAGCAACTCGGTTTGAAACTACTTTTTGAGCAATCAGGTTTTCCAAGCCTTTCTTGGATAACCTTTTTACAATCTCCAACTCACCTTGCTCAAGGGTGTGCCAGCCCGAAATTAATATCTCTGCTGTCAGCTCCTCGGGCAGACCAACAGACTTTTTTAATTCAGCCATTTCGGCCTCCTCTAAAAAAGATTTAGAGTTACTGTCCCGCCAATTTCCGGCGGTTATCTGCCGATCTGGCAGAAATAACTACCTCGCACGAGAGTAGTAGTAAAGCGGCAATTTTTGCCGGCTTATTGCTACTCTCGTACTGTTAATTTTTTAATGAACAAATAAAATACTAACTTTTGATAGTAGCATATTTTCCAGTAACGGTCAAGATTTTGTTATTATTTTGTTTAATTTTAGCTAAATAACTTAACAAAAGCAAAATTTATGGATCCCTGCCTGCGCGGGAATGACGGAATTAAAATCCCCCTAACCCCCTTTATTAAAGGGGGCATAAAACAAAAAGGCTCCACAGCCCTGGCGGGACTATGGAGCCAAATTTTGCCAAAAAACAAAAGACACTCGGTGTCCATGAGGACACCGAGTGTCTTGCCGTATTTTTTATATTACATCCCCATCATTGACGGATCCATGCCGCCCATGCCGCCGGACATACCGCCATGGCCGTGCTCTTTGGCTTCCGGTTTATCCGCGATCACCGCTTCAGTGGTTAAAAACATGATGGCCGCGCTGGCCGCGTTTTCCAGAGCCGAGCGCACCACTTTGGTCGGATCAACGATCCCGGCCGCGAACATATCTTCAAACTTATCCGTCATGGCGTTATAGCCCAAATTTTTATTGCCGTTTTTATGCTCGCTGATGATATGATAGAGTACCAGCGAACCGTCCCGTCCGGCATTGGCCGCGATCTGCTTAATCGGTTCCAGGATGGCCATATCCACAATTCTGGAACCGGCCGGATCTTCTTTTTTATCATTCAATTCGTTAAAGGCATCGCCGGCCAAAGCCAAAGACAAGCCGCCGCCGGCCACCACGCCCTCGGCCACGGCCGCGCGCGTCGCGTTCAGGGCGTCCTCTATTCTATCCTTTTTTTCTTTCATTTCGGTTTCGGTCGCCGCGCCCACTTTTATGACCGCCACGCCGCCGGCCAGCTTGGCCAAGCGTTCCTGCAATTTTTCTTTGTCATAATCAGAGTCCGTGATTTCAATTTCTTTTCTGATGGCGGCCACGCGGTTTTTAATCGCAGTCTGGTCGCCCTTGCCTTCTATAATCGTGGTGTCGTCTTTTGAGGACACAACTTTTCTGGCCTGGCCCAAATCCGCGATTTCCGTTTTGTCCAGCTTCAGTCCCACCTCTTCGGTGATAAACTTGCCGCCGGTCAGAACCGCGATGTCTTCCAGCATGGCTTTGCGGCGGTCGCCGAAACCCGGCGCTTTAATGCCTAAAACATTAAACGTGCCGCGCAGTTTATTAACCACGAAAGTGGCCAGCGCTTCGCCTTCAATTTCATCGGCAATGATGACTAAATCCTTTTTGCCGGACTGCGCCATTTTTTCCAAAAGCGGCAAAATTTCCTGAATAGACGCGATTTTTTTATCGGTAATTAAAATATAAGGCTCATTGAATTCGGCTTTCATGGCTTCGGTATTGGTAATCATGTAAGGCGAAACATAGCCTTTGTCAAATTCCATGCCTTCCACCACTTCTTTGGTCACGCCAAATGACTGGCCTTCTTCCACGGTAATCACGCCGTCCTTGCCCACGGCTTCCATGGCTTCGGCGATGATGTTGCCTATTTCCTGGTCATTGGCGCTGATGGAAGCCACCTGGGCGATTTCGGCTTTAGTGGAAATGGTCTTGCTCATCTTTTTTAAATTAGCCACTATTCCAGCAACTTTTTTTTCAATCCCCTGCCTTAATTCAATCGGGCTGATGCCGGAAGCCACCAGTTTCAGGCCTTCGGTAATCATGGCTTGGGCTAAAACCGTGGCCGTGGTGGTGCCGTCGCCGGCCACGTCGTTGGTCTTTGACGCCACCTCCTTAACCATGGCGGCGCCGATGTTTTCAAATTTGTCTTCCAGCTCAATTTCTTTGGCCACGGTTACGCCGTCCTTGGTGATAGTCGGACCGCCGTAGCTTTTTTCTATGACCACGTTCCGCCCCTTTGGCCCGAGCGTTACTTTTACCGCGTTAGCCAATTGGTCCACTCCTCTTTTTAAAGCGTTTCTCGCTTTTTCATCGTAAATGATAATTTTTGACATATTGTTACACTGTCATTGCGAGCGACCGGAGGGAGCGAAGCAATCTCACGGACTCGGAAATTAACCAGAGATTGCTTCGTCGCTAACGCTCCTCGCAATGACAAAAGTTTATTAATTACTCCAGCACCGCCAGTATATCCCCTTCGCTGATTATTAAATATTCCACTCCGTCCACTTTGATCTCGTCCGGCGAATATTTTTTAAACATAACTTTATCCCCGACCTTGACGCTCATAGCTACGCGCTGGCCATTGTCCAGTAGTTTGCCTTCGCCCACGGCGATCACTTCGCCTTTTTCCGGCTTTTCTTTATCCACCGTGTCGGGCAGAACAATGCCGGACTTGGTAACTTCGCTTTCACTGATTGGTTTGACCACCACGTTGGTGTGAATTGGTTTTAGCTTCATAAACACGAGTTTGTCATTGCGAGCGACCGGAGGGAGCGAAGCAATCTCACGGACTCGGAAATTAACCAGAGATTGCTTCGTCGCTAAAGCTCCTCGCAACGACTGTAAAATTAATAAATTTTCCTTTTAGCACTCTCATTCATCAAGTGCTAACACTTGTTATTGTATTTTAGCCGTCCGGTCGGCAGTTGTCAAGAGGCTGTTTTTTAGCTAATATTTATATGTTTGCAACCACCTTGACATCCGATGTCCCCTTGGACATCGGATGTCTTTTTTTAGAACACTCCAAATTAAAAACGGGCCGTAAAACTACCGGCCCGAGGCGATTATTTAGGAAACCTTATTAAGCTTTAAGCTGCCAAGAGGTATGAATTCTGCTCCATGCTCTCGGCCTTGTTAATCCGCTTAACGTGGAAGTAGAGGTCAATCTTTTCCGGTAAGAAAAAACTATCCTCCAGCATAAAGTCTTTAGCCTCCCTGGCTAAACTGATTATTTCAGGGATGGAATAGCCATACAAATCGTATGCCATACCGCAAGGTGAGTGAAAATATAGATGGCTATACCTTGTCCTCTTATGCATCATGCCTGACTTCATGTTCGCCAAAATAAACTTGGCAAAAACTTCATCAAACCCTTTATAAGACGGGGCTAAAAGCAATGGTCCGCCGAAAAGTTTAATTTCATGGGGCCGATGGCTTATCTGCCGGTGATACAAAGACGCATCTATATCACCATCAGAACAAACAAAGGCCACGCCGCCATTTTTGGCTTTTCCTCTGACTTCATCAAGCACAAACTTAAGCAGTACTCCATCTTTTTTTAGTTGACTTACAATCTTATTATCCTCTGCCGTGATTGGACTGCCAAACAAACTTTCGTTCATCTTGATCCTCCTCCTGATCGCATTAACAGATTATGAGTTTTATTTTTACGGCCCCGGCACAAGCCAAACCCGCTTGCCTGCCTGTCCTGGAACCGCAAAAATTTTTTAAAAGAGCAAATATTGAAAGATCTATAAACAAAAAGTCCGCGCTTGAACGAACTTATTATATTAATTTATTTTTAGCCAACTGTCAAGAACTTGCACTCGTCCATGTTACAGTTGACACTATGGAGTGCAAAATATGAAAAAATATAAAAGGAGAATGTGGGAGCTGGATATTGGAATAAAAACATCTAAAAAATATGCTAATATTGATAGATTTAAGCTGTTAATAAATAA
>JAUSGE010000039.1 GCA_030649205.1 bacterium | reverse complement strand
ATAGATAGATTCGGTCGCGCTCTGTCTGATCAAGCTGTTTGTAGTTTTTATTATTCATACAACCTTGAGTATACCACTCAAAGTTGCACTTCTAAATTGATTATACCTTGTTTGAAAATTGAAAATTGTAAATTGAAAATTAAAACCGCGGTTGGCAATAATTATTTATATTATAACACAAACTTTACTATAAACAAATTTTACTAATTCACTCCGCTCTCGGCCGATATTGCAGGGCTTCGGCGATGTGCGATGTTAAAATATCAGATTCACCGGACAGATCCGCGATGGTGCGCGCCAGCTTAAGCACGCGGAAGTAGGCGCGGGCGGACAGGTGCAATTGGTCAACCGCCTGATGCAGCAGTTTAGAGGAAACGCTGTCAACGCGGCAAAATTGTTTGACCGCCTCGGACGACATTTCCGAATTGGTAATAAAGCTGGTTTGGCTGAAACGTTCAGTTTGCCGGTGCCTGGCTGATTGCACCCGCTGTTTGATTTTGGCGGAAGGCTCGCCGTCAACCACCGAGGCCAGTTTTTCAAATTTTACCCGAGGCACTTCTACGTGCAAGTCAATCCGGTCTAAAATCGGGCCGGAAATTTTTTTCCGATAGTTAATAACTTGCGTGCCGGAACAAACACAATTTTTTTCCGGATCGCCCAGGTAGCCGCAGGGGCAGGGGTTGGTGGCCGCGACCAAAACAAATTTGGCCGGAAAACTTAAATTGCTGGCGGCGCGGCTGACATGGATAACCCCGTCCTCCAGCGGCTGGCGCAGATTCTCCAAAACTTGGCGGGGAAATTCAGCGAATTCGTCCAGAAATAAAACTCCGCGATGAGCCAGGGAAATTTCTCCCGGCCGCGGCCAGGAACCGCCGCCGACTAAGGCCACGCCCGAAGCCGTATGATGCGGCGTGCGAAACGGCCGCGAGGTCAATAGCGCGGTTTCTCGCGGCAATTCGCCGGCTACGCTGTAAATTTTGGTAATTTCCAAAGCTTCGGCTAAAGACAAATCAGGCAGAATTGAAGGCATGGTGCGGGCGATTAAAGTTTTACCCGCGCCCGGCGGACCGCTCATCAGCATATTATGCGCCCCGGCCGCGGAAATTTCCATGGCGCGCTTAACGTGCTCCTGCCCCTTAATATGCGCCATGTCAAAACCTATTTCCGCGTTAGCGAAGTTAAATTCCGTGTAAGGCGCGGCCGGAATGAGCTTATACCCTTCCAGGTGCGCCACTAATTCAATTAAATTATTGACTGGTATGACTTCCAGATCTTTAACCAGCTTGGCTTCGGCCGCGTTGGCGGCCGGCACGAACATTGAGGTAATGCCGCTCAATTGAGCTTTAAGGGCGATGGGCAAAACGCCGTTAACCGATCTTAATTCGCCGTTCAAGGCCAGTTCGCCCACAAACAGCAATTTGTCAAAATTTCCCCGCTTGATTTTATTGGTGGCGGCCAGGATGCTGATAGCTATCGGCAGGTCATAGCTTGGACCTTGTTTTTTTAAATCAGCCGGCGCCAGATTAACCGTAATTTTTCTTTTGGGAAAGTACAGGCCGGAATTTTTTATGGCGCTTCTAACCCGTTCTCGGGATTCGGACACGGCCGTATCCGGCAAACCCACGATGCTAAAAGCTCCTAGCGGCGCGTTTAAAATATCCGCTTCCACTTCCACCAGTTCGGCGTCCAGCCCGACTACGGCCGCGGACAGAATTTTTGAGGACATATTTGTTATGTCATTATTAAATTTATAATTTTATTATATCATTAAAATAAAAAACCGCCTAAAGGTTGCGGTTTTTTGTCCCCTTTAACAAAGGGGGCTAGGGGGATTTGTATTTTGCATTGTCCCCCTTCCAAAGGGGGAATTTTATTTTCGTCATTCCTGCGCAGGCAGGAATCCAGAAATGTATTTTTTATCATATTCTACCAAACGCAAGCCAGGGTGGAACTGGCCGCGTTAATCCAGCTGGCGCCATTGCAGGAACAAATTAAATAACTGCTGTTTAAGGCGATCGCGCCGGCGTTATTCGCGCCGCAAGCCACCGGCTGGCTGGTATTTTTATTTAATTTCATATAGCCATTCACATCCAAAGTCGCGGCCGGAGTGGAAGTGGCGATGCCGACATTGCCTCTTAACATTGTTGAAGTTATTGATGCGTTTCCTAAAGTTACCGTGTTACTGCCTGATCCGGTAGCATTATATCCGATAACAATCTCATTAACATCGGTCGCCGCGCTAGGTTGTACACCGTTGCCAATGAAAACACCTTGCGAACCAGTTGTTAAATTACTTCCTGCGCTTGCACCTACTGCAGTATTATAGCTTGTTGTTGAATTTAATAGGGCGTAAATTCCAACTGCAACGTTGTTTATCGCATGTACATTAGCGTTCAATGCCGCAGTTCCAACCGCCGTATTGCTAGAACCATCAGTATTCTTGGTCAACGAAGACGCTCCAACCGCCACATTATTAGTTCCTGTAGTATTTAACTGCAGCGCATTTCTTCCAAACGCATCATTGGGCGTCCCCGTAGTATTATTTGATAGAGCTTGAGAACCAACGGCCGTATTATTATTGACTGTATTTTTATTTAATGCATCAGCGCCAATTGCGGTTACCTCATTTCCAGTAACTAGACTTCTAGCCGCCCCAGCGCCAATAGCGGTATTCCAGAATCCGTCTTGCAGATAGCTTAATGCAATCCAACCAAAAGCAGTACTTTCTCTGCCTGTAGTGTTATCTCCAAAAGCGCTGGAACCAAAAGCTGCATTGCCATAGCCTGTTGTGTTCAATGTGCCAACATCATTTCCAGCAAAAACATTATTTGCTCCAGTTGAATTTGGAGTCGAATCAACCATAAATTGACTCACCTGAAATTTGTAGATCGGACTGGTCGTCCCCACCCCCACATTCCCGCCACTCGTCGCCAGATAAGTATTACCGGTGGTAGTTAATTGGGTTGTAGTCGCATTAGCTAAAGTGGCTAAACCAGTAAAAGTCGGCGAAACTAAGGGCGCGTAGGTAGAAGCGGCCGTGGCAGGTACTAGGTAATCAGTATTAGCTACGGCGGTTGCGACTATGCCGGCACCATTGCCCTTTAAGATGCCGGATAAGGTACTAGAGCCGGTGCCGCCATAAGCCACGCCAATAGTTGAACCGTTCCAGGTGCCGGAATTAACCGTACCTAAATAAGATATGCCGGAAACGGACATTTGCGTGGTTGAAGCATAGCCCAAGGTTGTTAAACCCGTGGTAGCGTTTAGGGTGCCGGTGGTTGTTATATTATTGCCGATCGTCGTAGCCGCGCTGACAATGGCGGCGGTGGCCAGGGTGGCAATCAGGCAGGCTAAGGCGATTTGCAGGAGCGGTTTTGATTGGTGCATAAATTTTTATTAATAGCAAAAGACACTCGGTGTCCACGGGGACACCGAGTGTCTGAAATTAAAAAAATCAGCCGAGCTTAATTTACTCTCTCTCTCTCTTAATTCTATATTTTTGGCCATCATTTTATTTGTAAGTATTTTGTTGGCTTAATTATATCATATTTAATAATTATAAGGAAATGGATTTCTGCTTACGCTGGAATGACTAATAGGTATTATTTCCTTACCGCCTTGTCGGCCTCTTCCAATTTTATGGATAAGAGTTTTGAGACGCCGTTTTCTTCCATGGTCACGCCGTAGATAATATTGGCGCGGCGCATGGAAGCGCGGTTATGAGTAATGACGATAAATTGGGTTTTATGCGATAAGTCGTCCAAAATTTTAGCCAGCCGCTCGGAGTTGGCTTCATCCAAGGAGGCGTCAACTTCGTCCAGCATGACGAACGGCGCCGGATTGCAGGAGATAATGGCGCAGATCAAGCCGATGGCGGTCAGGGCGCGCTCGCCGCCGGACAGCATGGAAATATTACGGATTTTTTTGCCCGGAGGCGTAGCTAGGATTTCAATGCCGGCCAGGCCGGTGGCATTGTATTTTTGTAAATATTTAATGCGCTTTAAGTTATTTGCGAATTTATCTTCCAGCGGTTGTCCGGCCGATGATTCGCCGGTTTCATTCTCTTCATTTGTTTTATTTTCCGGCAGGTCTTCGGTTAAAATTTTGACGATTTTAGCCTGGCCGCCGTTAAACAGAATTTTAAAATACTCCTCAAATTTAGCCGAGATGGTTTTGAATTTTTCATCAAATTTTTCCTTGATTACGCCGTCCAGCTCTTTAATGATTTTTTCCAACGAGCTAATGGCGCCGTTTAGATCGTGGGTTTGGCCGTCAAGATAATCAAACCGTTCTTTGGTCTCGCCGTATTCCTTTTCTATTTCCGGGTCAATACCGCCAATTTGTTCTATCTGCCGCTTAAGCGAGCTGATTTTTTCCATGGCCTCCGGCTCGCCAGCCAGGCAGTCTGGCTTTTTGTCTTTAACATCTCTTAAATTGCCGTAATTATTCCTGATTTCAATTTCCAAATCTTCCAGCCTGGTCTCGTATCTGGCCGAGTTGATCTTTAACTCGTTAAGCTGATTATTCAGATCGTTGATTTCAGCTTGCAGGGCCTGCAGATTTTTCTGCAAAGCGAATAATTTAATTTTTTGCTCATTTTCTCTGGCGTTAAAGGAATTCAATTTTTCTTTCAGGCCGTTGATTTTTTCGGCAAGTTCGGCCAGATGATTTTTCAGCCGTGCCCGCTCTTTTTCCTTGTCTCCCAAATTGTCCGCGCCTTGGTTATGCTTCAATTTATTGTTTATGCCATTGAGCTCATGTTCCAGGCCTTTTTTTCTCTCTTTAATTAATTTTACTCTTTCCGAGCGGGCGGAAACGCGGAAATTACTTTCGTTTAGCTTATTGGTAATGGTTTCTTTCTCCTGGGTTAACGCCATTAAATTTCTTTGCAGCTCGGCCAGGTTTTCTTTAACCGCGCCGCCGCCGGATATTTCTAAAAGCGTATTTATTTTTTTTTCAATTCGCTGGATTATTATTTTGATATCGGCCAGGCTGTCGCTGGCGCCGGCTTCAAGCAAATATTTGCGCAACTCGGCAAGCTCTTGATTGATTCGGCCCATGCCCGCGCCGCCCAGGCTTGAGCTGTGGCGCAGAAGCTCCTGATTTAGTTTATTAATTCTGGCGTTAATTGAATCGCGATCGGCGTTAAGGCCGGCCAATATCTTTTTTTCCTGCCCAATATTATTTTCCAGGCCTAAAGTTTCTTCTTCATTGTTTTTTATTTCCTGGGCCAGTTCGCCGCTTTTGCTGATGAGCCAGGACAAATCAAATTGGCCGCTCGCTTCCAGTTTTACCTCCAGCTCGGCTTCCAGCTTGGCGGCTTGCTTGTTTAAAATTTCTTTTTGGTTTTGCAGCTGGCTTAAATCTTTTTGCCAGGCGGTAAATTCTTCGCCGGCCAAGTTTTGTTTTTCCAGCAGGCCCAGTTCGCGGTTTAACTGGTCGGATTTTTTAATTTTTTCCTGCTTGATTTTTTCTAATTTCAGAAGCTGTTTGTTGCTGGAGCTGAATTTATCATTTAAGTCATGCCAGAGCCGGCTGTAATAGTTTGACTCAAGCTGTTTTAATTCGGCGGTGATTTCGCCGCGTTTTTTCAATTTATTGACCTGGCGGGTTAGGCTTTTCAGCCGCGGCTCAATTTCGGCCATCAGCATGCCGGCTTGGTTCAGATTTTCATAGCTGGAAATTAGCTTATTGAGCGAGTCGTCGCGCTTGATTTGAAACTGCTTCACGCCCGTGGCTTCGTCAAAAAATTCTTTGCGTTCGGCCAGCGTGGTGTTTAAAAAGCCTTCCACCATGCCCTGGCCGATGACGCTATAGGTTTTTTGCCCGAAATTGGCTTTGGCCAGCAGAATTTGCACGTCAGCCAGGCGCACCCGGCTATTGTTGACCAGGTATTCACTCGCTCCGTCGCGGTAAATTCGGCGGGTTAAGATTACTTGATTATAATCAAGCGGGGCTTGGTGGTCTTCGTTGTTTAAATAAAGCGATACCTCGGCCATGCTTAATTTGCCTTTTTTATCGGTGCCGGCAAAAATGATGTCTTGGCTTTTTTTGCCGCGCAAAGTTTTCATGCTCTGCTCGCCCAAGGCCCAGCGCACCGCGTCCGCGATATTGGATTTGCCCGAGCCGTTGGGGCCGACGATGGAGGTGATGCCGCGCTGGTCTTTGCCTAAGAGGCCGGGGAAGATCAAAGTATTTTTATTGGCGAAAGATTTAAAGCCCTGAATTTCCAGCTTTTCTAAATACATAGAATAAAATTAATATTTATATTATACAATATTTTTTCACAAAACAAAAACACCGCGTTAAAATTTGGCGATGTTTTTGTTTTTCCCCATGCCTGCTTTACCAAGTTAGTGATAAAGCAGGAAAGGGAGCTGTGTTAATTCGGCAGTAATCTGTTTGCGGGTCAGGCTGTTTAATTAACACAGCTCTGATTTTTAATTATTAAAGTGCGATTTACGGCTTTATTCAGGCCGTTTATGTATGAATATTCATATAGTAATTAAGGCTATTAAGAGTAAAAGCGCAAATTATAACAATAAAAAAAGCAATGGATAGCCCAATTAAGAGTTCAGACCAGCTGAACTCCTGCTCCACTGCTTTCTTTTTAATACTCTGATAATATTTCCAGCCGGCAGGCTCAATATTTAAGCCAGCGGTTTGGTTTTTTGCTAATAGCATTTGTTTTGTTTTTGTTTTTTTTGATTTCCTAATTACATTTTAGCAAAAATTTCGGGGTTTGTCAATTTTTGATAAAGCCGCAAATACTGGCGAGCGGATTTATGCCAGGAAAAATCACCTTTCATGCCGTTAGCCTGTAGCTGGCGCCAGCCAGCGGGATGATTGCAGTAAAAGTCCAGCGCCTTAGCTAGAGTTTTATGAAAAGCCAGCGCGGCAAAGTCTTTAAAAGTAAAGCCGGTAGAAACCCCCCTGCCCCCCTTTTGAAGGGGGGCGACCGTGTCGGCTAGACCGCCGGTGGCGCGGACCAGCGGCACTGCGCCATAACGCATGGCAATCAGCTGGGTTAAGCCGCAGGGTTCAAAGCGCGATGGCGCCAGGAAAATATCCGAGCCGGCGTAGACCTGGTGCGCCAGGGTTTCGTCAAATTTTATTTGCGCGCTTATTTGTTTGGGAAATTTTTTCGCCAGTTGTTTTAGCTGATCTTCATACTTTTTTTCGCCGGTGCCCAAGAAGACGAACTGCGCCTGCCCCACCCCTGCCCCTCCCAGGAGGGGAATTATCAACTCCAAGCCTTTTTGCCAAACCAATCGCGAGACTAAACTGACTAAGGCAATTTTTTCAGCTGCGGGCCAGCCCAATTGTTTTTGCAAAGCCAATTTATTCAGAGTTTTATTTTTTAAAGTTGCGGCCCGATAATTATATGCTATTAGTTTATCGGTCTGTGGATTGTAATAGTTAGTATCAATGCCATTTAAGATGCCATAAAGCTGTCGGCGGCGCTTAATTAGGATTTTTTCCAGTCCGGCGCCGAATTCTTTGGTTAAAATTTCTCTAGCGTAAGTCGGGCTGACCGTGTTTATCAAATTCGCGTTCAAGATGCCGTCAGCCAGGAGGTTTTTTGAGCCGATAATGCCTTGACTAGCCAGATTATGAATAGTCAGAAGCGTTTTGGCGCGCGAAAAAAATGGATTGGTTTTAAGCAACTCCGGCACAATCGCGGTATGCCAGTCGTTTAAATGAATGACGTCCGGCGCGAAATCAATGGCCTTGGCGCTTTCCAAAAGAGCGCGCGAAAAAAAGATAAATTTTTTTACATCCCGCGAATCGCCATAAATTTCCTTACCCTTAAAAAGCCTATGTTCAACTAAATAAACCGGCACGGCCGAATCAGGTAAATTGGTTTGCCAAAGATTGACTGTCTCGGTGCCAACTGTAATGTTCTGTTTAACAAGTTTAATCAGGTATTGGCTTCTGTCTATGGCGCCATAAAAGGGTATGATGACGCGTATGTCCAAATTTAGTTTAGCCAAAGCTTTGGGCAAAGCGCCGATAACGTCGGCCAGGCCGCCGACCTTGGCGATAGGCGCGGCTTCGGAGGCGGCGAAAAGAATTTTTAGATTATTCATAATAATGTTTGTTATTGCGAGCCATGTACCTCTATCGTCATTCCGGCCTTGAGCCGGAATCCAGAATAGAAAGCACAGACGTTGCTTTCTAATAGATGATATAAATACAAAATTTGTACGGATTTATTCTGGATTCCCGCCTGCGCGGGAATGACAAAGAGGAGATTGCTTCCCTGCCCGTTCGGCAGGCAGGGCTCCCTTCGGTCGCTCGCAATGACAGGAGTTGAATATCATTAAATTTTTAGTCAGCCACCAGACAATTTTTTTCGCGGCCATTTCTTTTTTTAAAGTTTCAGTTAATTTTTTATTTAACATATAGTTTCCGCGCTCAAATTTTTCCTGCCAGTACTGATGCGGCTGTTCATTAATATGTCCGATGCTTTTCGGGCCTTGGCCGGGCGTGGCGGCCGTAAAAATAATGGTGTCAGACAGGCTGGCCAGCGTGTTCACAAGCGTGGAGGCGCAAGACTGTTCCAAGTGCTCGGCTACCTCCAGGCACAGGCACAAATCAAATTGCCGGTTTATTTTAAGCGGCTCGCATAAATCATGCGATTTAATTTTATCGCCGGCCAATGAATTGGCGATAGCCGCGGGCGCGCCGTCATAGCCGGTGATATCAATGCCGGCCTTGGCAAACTCGGCCAAATATATGCCTGTGCCACAACCGATATCAATTACTGATTTTGGCGCGAAATGGTTTATCAAAATGGGAACCAAAGCTTGGGCCGATTCGGCTTCAAATTTAAAAGTATTGTCAAAAAATTTTTGGTCGTAGATTTTGGTATTTATTGACATGCGAGCAACGCCGGCTGAAGCCGGGCAGAAAGAAAGAGCAACGCCGGCTGAAGCCGGGCAGAAAGAAAGAGCAACGCCGGCTGAAGCCGGGCAGAAAGAAAGAGCAACGCCGGCTGAAGCCGGGCAGAATAAATTAATCCAATTTTAAGTCCCGCCGCACTTTAACCAGGAGCTCATGGGCGCGCTCGGGCTCGGGATTTTCTTTGAGTAAAAACAGAGTGGCGGTGCGCAGAGAAGTCCAGCCGTAATAGTAATTTATTCTTTGTTTAAGTCCGGCGTCCAGTTTTATGCCGGCCAGTTCCAAGTAGCTATTTAAAAATAAGTCCTGGATGTTTTTTACGTAATTTTCATCTTCAATTTTTCTGATTGACATGTATTCAAACTGCTGGAGAAAGGCGCCCAGATCGCGGGCGAAGTCAGCCAGGCAGATATCGGTGAAGTCAATGACCGCGATGGTGTTGGCGCTCATTTTAATCACATTTTCCGGGTGCGCGTCGCCGTGAATCAGCCAGCGCCGGCCGCCAGCGGCCAGAAATTCAGTTTCTTTTTTTGAGATAAATTCAAAAGTTTCTTTGTAGGCAGAGTAATGGCCGGAGTAATCGCGTTTAAGCTTATTAAAAATCAAATCAAAGCCCGGAATAACGGTTTTGACGCGGCTGTTTTGTTTATTAAAATTTTTGGCTTGTTCGGCCGGCAGGCTGTGCAATTTGGCAAACCAAGCCGCGGCTTTGGGAATAATGTCTCTGATCTCGTCAAAATTTTTATGCCGGATGTAATGGTATAAATTTTGTCCTTGCACGCCGCGGTAAAAATAGCCGTTGAAATATTCGGAAAAAAATAAGGGCCGGGGGATGGCTAAATGCCCCTGGCTGAAACCTTGGTCCCATAAAAACGCCAGGGCTTCAAACGAACTTTTTCTCGGCTCGCCCGAATGGGCCGAGCAATAAATCGGCAGTTCGGTCGGCTGGCCGCTCCTGTCTAAAAAAGAAACCATGAATTCAATCACCACATGGTAAGTGGTAGTCCAGATATTTTTTTTAATCGGCGTGATTTTGATGTTTTGTATTTTTACAAAGTCAGGGTAAAGCGGCAGAACTTCTTGATTAAATAAGTCATTTACATAAGTTTCATCAAATAAATTTAGGATTTTATTCATAAATTATGTCTGTCATTGCGAGCGACTGAAAGGAAACGCGGGTCCCTCGCTATCGCTCGGGATAAACTTCGCAATCTCAGGTTTATTCCGACTAACCGGAGATTGCTTCGTCGCCCGATTACAGGCTCCTCGCAATGACAAGCTGCTTTTATTATTTCCAATAATAATGCCAATGCTTATGCCAAATTAAAGTTTTGATTTTTATATATAATTTTTCGCCCGCGATTTTCGCTTGTTTGCTGTCCGGCGCGGTTAAAGCGCGGATGCTTCGGATTAATTCATTCAGCCCGCGTTCAATTTCATCCGGATTCCAGGCCAGGCCGCCGAACAATTCAAAATCGCGCGCCGAGGCCCACCAGAAAGTGCAGCTGGCCAGGCCGCGGTCAAGGTGATGGCGGGCCCAGGAATAATTTCGGTCGGCTTGATGGCCGTTAACCGTGCCAATGGCCAGTTCGGCCAATTGCCACAGCAGTTTTTGAATTTTATTGTTTTTATTCTGCCATAAAGCATAGGGCAGGCCTTTTTTTAGTTCAGCTTGGGTTGATTCCCAGGATGACGCGATCGGGGAAATAGCGATTTCATCAGGCAAGCCGGCCAGAAATTCACTGACTGTTTTAGTCTCCAGCTCCGAGCGATGCAATAGTTTTTCAAATGTGCCGCTATGGTCTTCATGCCTTAAGCCGTAGAGCTCGGCATCGGTAGCGGTTATGGCGGTTCCCGTAAAACCGCCGTTAATCAGATTAAAGATGGTTTTAGCCGTGTAGCTTCTGGACAGGGCGCGCGAGCGGAAACAGATTTTCAGGCCGGTGTTTTTTTCCCGGTACGATTTGGTAAAATTAATTTTATTAAGTTCGCCCATGGCCGATATTTCGTCCAGCATCAGCCACTGGTAGCCGTAAGATTTTATTATGGCGGCCAAGCCGGCGCTGTAAGCCAGTTCGGGCGAAAAAAAACCGGCCGGGCTGAAACTTTCGCCGAAATATTTTTTTAAAATGGCCTGATTAGTTTCAATGTTTCTTTTGATTTCTCCAGCCGGCAAAAGCGGCAGAAGCGAATGGAAAGCGGCGGTGCCGGTCAGTTCAATCTGCCGGTTATCATGGAGCATTTTGATGTCAGAAATCAAATTTTGATAGCCCAGCTTATCTGATTTTTCCAACAGGCAGCCGGCTAAATTGACGGTGAATTTTATCTTGGGGTTTCTTTTAAGCGCGCCGATAATTCTTTTATAGGATTTTTCCGCGGCTAGGATCACGGTCTCATTATCGGCCGTGGGCGGCTGGTAAAAATGCAATATGTTGATCCAGGTGAGTTTGGTCATGTGTAAATGTAATTCGGTCATTGCGAGAAGTCCGTACTCGGGCGACGAAGCAATCTCCGGTTAATATCCGAGCGCGTGAGATTGCTTCGCTTCCCTTCGGTCGCTCGCAACGACAATCCGCGTTTATTTATTATTCTTCAGCGCCTTCCGGTATAATGCCACATACTTCTTGGCCGGAATTTCCCAGCTGTTTGATTCGCGCATCACTCTAACGGCGAGCTGGCGCCAGGTATTTTCGTGGCGGTAATTTTCCAGGGCGCGGATGATGGTGGCGTATAAAGAATATTGATTATACTGGGAAAAATTAAAGCCGTTGCCGCGGTTGGTTTTCGGGTTGTAGTTGATGACCGTATCCTGCAGGCCGCCCACGCGCCTGACTAAGGGAATACAGCCGTAGCGCATGGCCTTAAGCTGATTCAGCCCGCAAGGTTCGTAATTTGACGGCAAAAGGAAAATATCAGCGGCCGCGTAAATTAAAGTTTCCAAATTTTCATTGCCGTGGAAAGGCAGCCAGGCCATTTTCTTGCCGTGGCGCTTGCAGTACTTTTTAATTTGGTTTAAATATTTGCTGTCGCCGTCGCCCATAATGACCAGCTGAATATCAAGATGAAGCAGGGGTTCAATAATTTGCATGATTAATTCCAGTCCCTTTTGAAAAGTTACCCGTGAAGTCAGGGCGATAATAGGAATTTCGCGGTCTGTTTTAAGCTTCAGCATTTTTTGCAGATGCTCTTTATTCAGCTTGCGGCGGTGGATTTTTTTGTAATCATAATTTTTAAACAGATGGGGGTCGTTTTGCGGATTGAATTGCGCGTAATCAATGCCATTAACGATGCCGTAGAGCCGGTCGGAGCGGTTCCTTAAAATGCGGTACAGATCCTGGCCGAATTTTTTAGTCATGATTTCTTCGCGGTACTGCTCGCTGACCGTATTGATGACATCGGCCGATAAAATCGCCCGTTTGGCGAAATTGATATTTTCCAAGTCAGGGTTATCAAGATGCGGGATTTTCTTTTTGCCGAAATCCTTGTTCTCGGCCGGCACTTCCCACCAATTATGGCCGAACTGAAAAACCAGATTATGGATGGTATAAATGGTTTTGGCTTTGCGCAAAGTTTTTGAATATTCAAAATCGGTTTTTAAATAATAGGGAATCAGGCCGGTCTGCCAGTCGTGGCAATGCACGATGTCGGCTTTGAATTTTAACAGGGAAATGAGCTTTAGGGCGGCGATGTCAAAAATAAAAAAACGCGCGTTTTCGCGCGCCGAGCCATAGAGATTCTTTTTGGCGGAAAAATATTTTTTGTTTTCAATAAAATAGACCGGCAAATTTTTCATCAAATAGCCTTGCCAATAGTTGACCTGGATTTTATCCTCGGAATTCAAATACAGGCTGACATTTTCATGAATCAGCTTTAAGCCGTGATTTTTCACATCAATAATCTGGCCGTAAAACGGGGTAATGATAATAACCTCGTGGCCCAGCCGGCTTAAGGCTTTGGGCAGGCTTCTGGCCACGTCGGCCAGGCCGCCGGTTTTGGAGAAAGGCGCGACTTCGCTGGCGATGGAAACGATTTTTAGATTTTTAGACATGGCAGTTAGCGGCGCAGATAGCGATGGCCAGCGCGTCGGCCGCGTCGTCCGGCCGAGGCAGTTCTTTTAAATTTAAAATCAGCTTGACCATTCTTTGCACCTGGTCCTTTTTGGCATGGCCGTAGGTTGAAACCGCCTGCTTAACCTGATAAGGCGTAAATTCCACTGACGGAATTTTCAGCAGTTTGGCGGTTAAGACCACCACGCCGCGGGCTTGGCCCACGACCAGCGCGGTTTTGGCGTTATTGCAGAAAAATAGTTCTTCCACGGCCATTAAATCAGGCTTGAATTTTTTTATTATTTTAATCAGTTCCAAATTGATAATTTCCAGCCGGTCCGCCAGCGGCAAGCCGGCCGCGGTTTTAATGGAGCCGTAATCCAGGCAGGTTAGTTTATTATTTTCAACTTTAATTACGCCGAAGCCGGTATCGGCGATGCCAGGATCAATACCGAAGATAATAATGGGAAGTTTCATTTATAGATTGTCATTGCGATGAGCGTTAGCGACGAAGCAATCTCACGAATGGCAATTTTGGGCAAATGATTGTTGTCCGTGAGATTGCTTCGCTCCTTTCAGTCGCTCGCAATGACAGAGATAAATTAAATATTAGCGTTAGTGTAATAATCAGCCACATCTTCATTCTCTTCCAGCTGGTCAATGAAAGCCTGTACCTTGTCTTTATCTTCGGCGTTCAGTTTCAGCAGATCTTTAGCGATATATTCTATGTCGGCAGATTCGGTTTTAATATTTTTGTCTTCCAGGAATTTTTTAACTTTTTGCAGGTCTTCAGGTTTGGTAAAAATAGTAATGCCCTCGTCTTCGGTTAAAATATCTTGGGCGCCGCTATCTATCAGCTCCAGCTCCAGCTCGCTTAAGCTTTTGTTTTTTGCTTCCTCGCTTTCAATTCTAATAACTGCTTTGAGCTCAAAATTCCACATTACCGCGGCTAGCGAGCCGCCGGCTTCGCTGAACAAGTGCCTGATTTCCGCGGCCGTGCGGTTTTTATTGTCGGTCAAAACTTTAACTATGAATTGCGTTTTGGCCGGACCCAGGCCTTCGTAAGTCAGCTCTTCAATCTGCGCGCCGCCCAGTTCGCCGGTGCCGCGCTTGACGGCGCGCTCAATGTTTTCCTTGGGCATGTTGACCGCGCGCGCTTTGTCCATGGCCATGCGCAAGCTGAAATTAACCGTTGGATCGCCGCCTTTTCTGGCCGCGACCGCGATTAATTTTCCCAGCTTGGTAAAAATCGCGCCGCGCTTGGCGTCCACCACGGCTTTCTGCCTTTTAGTTGTGGCCCACTTGGAGTGTCCGGACATAAATGAAAGTATCTGACACTCGGTGTCCGCATGGACACCGAGTGTCTTTAAATCAAAAGCAGGAATTCAGTTCAAATTTAATTTAACATAATCAGGAGCAAAAATCAAGCGAAATCAGAATGGAAAATAAAAAAATAAAAAACACCCGCTATCAGGCGGCAGAGCATTTTGCGAAGAGTAAAAGCCTAATCCTTAAAGGAGAGAGTAATCTAAGAATGATGACTTTGGCTCTTCCAGCTCTGCCGCGTGGCAGAGGGCGTTCTCTTTGTCATTCCCGCGGAAGCGGGAATCCAGTATCCAACTAACATACCACTTTCCTCAACTTGATTTCGTTATTATTTTACCTCTCTGAAACCACGATTTTATAACCATGATCTCGGAAAGATGGGGAGACGTATTTTTTTGTCTCCCCGTGAACTGTTTTATGCCGAGTGTTTTTTAAGGAGTGGCAATATCTCCTAGAAAAAATCAGCCATCTTAACCTCGGCAGGTCACCACATACTTGCCGGGTTCAAGGATTGCGTAACCCACCTGCAGGGTTACGCAAATCTCCACCATCTGCTCAGTGTCGAGCAGAAGGGGGGAATTTTTCCACCACTGGAGGGCAGTCGCCACATTGACCACCCCATCGAGATCAACCCTATACGCCGGGGTGATCTCCAGTTCTCCGTGCGTAGGCAGGCCAACCACGAAAGAAGCGGAGTCGTGGAGGATTTCCCTCCCGGATTCTTCATCCTCCTCCGCATGAGGTTGGTCAACTGGAATCCAAATCGCCCAGTCGCAAGCCGGAGGAGTTCCCCAGGTTAATAGGATTTGCCCCTCCTTATCAGGGGGAGGGGTTCCACAACCCTCTTCCAAAATTTTGTAGCCGGTTGGGGCGCCGACTACTTCTTTTACGGCTGGTTGGTACCCGCTGACATGCGGGATTATTTCTGCCAGCATTCCGATGAACTCATCCGCAGGCCGTGGCGGATGATCCCACCCGCACCCCGCGAGAAAACCTGTACTTCCTCCAGAAGTGTTGCGGAGCTTCTGGATGGTTTCGGGAGCGAGTGGGGTAGCATTCTCATACCCCACTTTTTCCCAGACACCCTTTTGGGTGTCGCTTGGTTCCATTAGGTCGATTTTTACGTCGTGGTGCCCGTTGTCATGCATTGTCACTTTTAAAGAAATCATTTTTTCTCCTTCGCCCGCTTTTTCGCGGGCCAATAAAGAACGACTTATTTCCCCGCCCTTCAGGTTATTCTGAAGCTGGCGGAGACTACAACAAACCCCGTTTCAAAACAGCTTAAAAGCCATCCTGAAACGGAGTTTGTTGCTAATATGTTTTAAAGAGCCTTCCTCTGTCTCCGCGTTCATTTAATTAAAAATAAGCGCGGAGTAAAGGGGGAGTTTGCTTGAACTAATGCAAACTCCCATATTTTCACAGCTCCATTTTTACGGCGAGCTGATTTTCCGTTTTTTTGAAAGAACTATTTTAGATCTGCTACTCGCACCGTGCGGCAGGGGCAGATCGGCCGAAAGCCTTGCACCAGTCGTTCCGGCGACAGTTGCAGGTGCGCGGGAATCTTGCTGTCGCAAGTCCGGGCGCAGCGAGCGTCGCACCGGCCTTGCCCAAAAAGTTGAGCATAACCCGGGCAGCCGCCAAGACAGCCGTCGCCGCAAGCATCCGGCGAAACTGGCTCCCAGGAAAGCAATTTTACTAACTGCTCCACCGGGTCGCCCTGTAAAATGTTGGCTTGCGCCGGCAATGGGGTGAGCATAGGGCAAAGATACATGCCGCCATCGCTCATCACCATGACCCTGCGTTTGCCCTGCAACAGCTCGCAGCCAAAGTTCTCCGGCTTATTACTAAAGGCCGACTCAACCTTGGTCCAAGGCAGAGCCGCGATCGCGGGGTCGTTTGCCAGTCGCTCCACGAACGCCAACCATTCATCCGCTGACAAATAATTGACAAGAGCGGCCCCGGAAACCGTACGGTCGCCGTGCTCGGCCGCGAACAGTCCGCCGGTCGGGGACATATTCATCCAGCAAAGAGAATTCGGCGTAATGCCATTCTCCTTGAGGACATCCACGACCTTATGGGCATTTGCCACATTGAGTCGCGACACGACCGTGCCGATGCGGACTTTACATCCGTACCCAACCGCCTTTTTAATGAAAGCAATGGCGGTGGAAAAAATCGGCAGGCCACGGGTGAAGTTGTGAGTATCTTCTGGCCCGTCAAGGCTCACAAACACCGCGTCCGTCAGCGGCAGGATCTGGTCCGCGTACTTGAGCGTATAGCCGGACGTCAGCAGATGAATCCGGCCACCTTGGGATTTAATATACCTCATCAAATCCACCAGGCGATCGCCCAAAGCCAACGGTTCTCCGCCCATCAAGTGAAACTCGTCAATACCGTGCACTCGTCCATGTTACAGTTGACACTATGGAGTGCAAAATATGAAAAAATATAAAAGGAGAATGTGGGAGCTGGATATTGGAATAAAAACATCTAAAAAATATGCTAATATTGATAGATTTAAGCTGTTAATAAATAA
>JAUSGE010000038.1 GCA_030649205.1 bacterium | reverse complement strand
AAGGATTCCCTCCGGAAGAATTAATTCCAAAATTGATTTTTCAATTGTCATAATGATAATCGTTAGCTTAATTATGATTATCATTATACCCGTGTCAACTTAAATTTTCCAGCTTAGTCCAGCAATATTCTGTATGACCCTGTTTATACGCCGCAGAAGGGAGAAGTGGTGTCAGCAACAAAGGGCGATAAAAAGCCTGAAGTTGCTGTAGCCAAACCAACACCCAAGCAGGAAGCTATAGTAGCAACTCCAAGTCCTGTTCGCCGAGAACAGGAAGTACAGTCAACGCCGGTTGCACAAACTGGCACAGTTATTGTTAAAGGTAAACTTTATTAAGGAGAAAGTGGTCATGAAGAAATTTGTATCAGGCGTTTTATTCGCAGTATTGGCTTTGGTATTTGTTTATTCTTTCGCTTGCGCAGGCGGCAGTGGTGATGGTGGCGGACCAGTTATTCAGGCGCCCCAGGAATTAAGCAAGTATGATATTTACTTGCTGGAGCAGAAAGTAAAAAAACAGGTTACCAAGATGGAGTTCATCTCGTATAAAGAAGGTAGCCAGGATTGGACGGCTAACTACGATTTTACCGTTGATGTAACTGGCGGCGAATATGACGCTGAATGGGAATTAAAAGCCGGGCGTTATAATACAGTAACATATGCCTATAGAGGTTGGGATTATGTTATGCATGCAGAAGGCGATATGAATGTCGTCGGAGGCGGAGTGACCAGCTTCAATCCCATACTTCGTCTAAACGATGAGCTTCGTTTTCAGCTGTCTGTTCCCGGAGTTCCTGGAAATTACCAGCCAGGAGAGTGCTATCAGACGATCGTTAAATATAGCGATGGCACGCAATATTCTGATTATTGCGGCGCTTGGTTGGATGGTAAAGGGGACATTAGTATAGATCAAAGTCTCCCCACCAAAAAAACTAACCCGGACGTGTATATTACGGATTCAAATGGCGATATACACGGCTTCAAGGCAAATTTTAATCTTCTTGAAGCCATTGATGGGACGGAGGTGGTAATTCCCTATACCCCGTTGAGCGACACCGGTATACTCCATGTAAAAGTGGGGTATGAAATGGAAAATAAGGGATTGCTGGTGGACAAGAATCCTAACTTTACGGATGGAAGTCAGGACGATCCTACAGGAATAAGAGGCCAGGCCGCCGTGAAGATTGCCTCTTACTTCGTATCAAATGTTACGAAGAAGAAAATGACCACTAAATTTGTAACGGTTCATATTGGCAATCAGGGCGATTTTTTTTCTAACCTCTGGGTTCGCTTTAATGGTCTTCCGTATGACAGGGTAGTAGCTGGTTTAAGTAATAATAGCTCCTATCCTTTTTATGCAGGGGGATTGATTGAGGCCGGAGAGACCAAAGAACTGGAAATTTTCGCCGATTCCAGTCTTCATACTAGCGATCAGCAGATTGATCCAATCAGGGTAACCGTCGGGGCAATTGATCTTTCAACAATGTTATCCTTCTATCAGGATGAAAATGTTGAAGGCCAGTCAATCTACATCGCTGAAAGCGGTCGGTTAGATATCACCAGAGACTATCTAAAGCCAGCCACCCTTTTGAAGGGATCAATCGTAAATCATATCATGGACATGGATTTTTCCGCTTCGGGTGAAGATTTTTGTATTACGGAGATTGACTTTCAAAGATTCGGGTTAAGCAATGATTCGGATCTGGGCTCTTTAGCTTTAACCGGTCCCACCGTGTCATGGATTGCGTCTGCCTTTTTAACAAATGGTCTGGCCAAATTATTCCGGACCATATGCATTCCGGAAGGCACCACTGCGCGCTTAGGCATTTATGCCGATGTAAGCGCTAACGCCGAAGCCGGACACCAATTTGGACTGAACCTGTCTAAGGTAAAGGCGACCGGGTCAAGTTCCGGAAAAGTAATTGAACTTACACCTAATATGAATAGTGGTGTTTTTACAATAATATAGAACACCTCAACCTAACCCCCGCCACCGCGCGCAAATCAACTAATGATTTGCCGCGGCTGGTGGGGTATTTTTTTTTACTTAAACCAGGCCGCTTAAAAATTTATCAACGCTGATAATTCTTACCTTATCTTTTCTGTAATCAACATTGTCCGCGCCGACTACCTGGTAGAGCTGGGGAATCTTCAGTTTATTCCCGAAATATATCAAATTTTTTAAACCTGATTCTTCGCCCGACTTTACCTCCGCCGCCAGCCAGGGTTTTTTATCAATCGCCAGCAAAAAATCAACTTCCCGGCCCTCGCGATCGCGCAAAAAAAACAGCTCGGCCTTGTAGCCAAACACATCATGTAAAAAATGAGCGGTTTTAAGCAGATGGCTGGCCACGATATTTTCCAGCCTGGCCGCCGGATTGTCCAGTTGAGACCAATCCCAAAGGTAGAGCTTGGGCTCCTTGCGCAAAGATTTAAAAACAGTTGAGGTCAGGGGGTAAATTCTAAAATGATAATAGAACCTTTCCAGTATCAGCACCCATTGCGTTATTGTCTTATGGGCCACCCCCAAGTCTTCGCGCAAAGCGTTCAAAGATAACAGCGAACCCACTTTAGACGGCAAAATTTCGGCCAAAACCTGCAAGGCCGACAAGTCTTTTATCGGCTCAATATCGCGGATGTCTTCTTTGATCAGACGGTCAATTCTTTCATTATGAAAACGGCGCAAAACAACAGCGTCCTTTTCAAGAAATGGCTCGGGAAAACCGCCGAAGGCCGACAAATCATTAAAAATACTTTTGTTCTTTTTGTCATTTAAAAAATCCAATTCTTGGCCAATGCGCAAATTAGGGGAAACACCCAGAATTTCCCGTAAAGAAAAGGGGTGTAGCCGGTAATAATGATACCGGCCTAAAAGAGAATCCCCGCCCCGCCGGTAGATGTCTAAACGCGCGCTGCCGGTTATCAGATAATGATATTTTTCTCCATACTTATCAAATTCGCCTTTAATATAGTTTTTCCATGAGCGGTATTTGTGCAATTCGTCAAAAATAATCAGTCTGGCGTCAGACTTAAATTCGCCGTTGATAATTTTTTTTCTATCCTCGCGGTTATCCCAATTAAGATAAAGGAATTTTTTATATTCCTTATTGCCGATTATCTTTGACAAAGTAGTCTTGCCGACCTGCCTGGGGCCGCCGATAAAGACCATTTTTTTCAGCAAGTCTTTGGCGACGTATGAATGCAGGTATCTGGTCAACATAATTTTCTATTAATTTTATTATTAACTAAATTATACCATAGTCAAAAAAGGTGTCAACTTTTTTCTACTTGGGTAGAAATTAGCAGTAGAGCTTTGCCGCGGTTGGCGGGGTATTTTTTTTAAAATAAGTTTACCAGATTTTTTATCTCTTTTTTTAAGCCAGGCAGATCATTTTTAACCACGGCCCAAACTTTTTCTTTGTCAACGCCAAAATATTCATGGATCAAAACGTTTCTAAAATCAGCGATATCGCGCCAAGGAATATGAATGCTGGCAATGTTATCTTTCTCCATATATCTTAACTTCATCTTTATAAATATATTTTTCTAGGCGGGGATTGATCCCGCCGTAAGTTAATAAATCAACTTTTTGCCGCAACAAATCTTCCAGCTCATTTTTTAGATGAATTAAGTCCAGCAAACTCTTGTCTTTCCGCAATTCAACCAAAATATCAATATCGCTTCCTGGTGTTTCTTCGCCGCGAGCGAATGAGCCAAAAACCGAGGCCTTAATGACATCGTTTTTTTTTAATATTGGGATAATTTTTTTTGTAATTGTTGAATTTTTTTTGACATAAATTTGTGCTTCGTAAAGATAAATCGCGTACCTTTAAGTGATTTTAATATACCAGAATAAAAATATCTAGTCAAAAAACGATTAGCGAGAGGCGGTTTTTTGTGAAAATAATTTCTGGATTCCCGCCTGCGCGGGAATGACAAGAAGAAGGGAGGCCGCGATGACAAAAAAGTTTTTTTGACATTTTGCTAAATTTAGGTTAAAGTTATAGAAAATGAGATTGCTTCGTCGCCCGAGTACGGGCTTCTCGCAATAACAAAGAACTGTATGCAGAAAGAAAATAAACAAAATACACACACTCAAACACACCCCCTAATCCCCTCTCAAGAGGGGAACCCGTTCGACTCCATGGAGGAGGAAGTTTTGAATTTTTGGGACCAGGCGGAAATTTTTAAAAAGTCCGTGGAAAACACACCCCTAACCCCTCTCAAGAGGGGACACACCCCTAACCCCTCTCAAGAGGGGAGGAATTATGTTTTTTATGACGGGCCGCCGTTCGGCACGGGCGAACCGCATTATGGCCACCTGCTGTCCAGCATTGCCAAAGACGTCATGCCCAGATTTTGGACCATGCAAGGCTGGCGCGTGGAGCGGCGCTGGGGCTGGGACTGCCATGGCCTGCCCATTGAAAATATTATTGAGCGGGATTTAAAAATCAGCGGCAAAAAAGAAATTGAAAAAATCGGCGTAGCGCAATTTTGCGAAACCTGCCGTTCGCGGGTTTTGGAATACGCGGACATTTGGGAAGTGATGATTCGGCGCATCGGCCGCTGGGTGGAATTTAAAAATTCTTACAAGACCATGGATGTGGAATACATGGAATCGGTCTGGTGGGGCTTTAAAAATTTATGGGAGAAAGATTTGATTTACCAGGGCCGAAAAGTTCAGCTGTACTGTCCCAGATGCGAAACCCCGATTTCCAATTTTGAAGTGGCCATGGACAATAGTTATAAAGAGATAACGGAGAAGAGCGTGTATGTTAAGTTTAAGGTAATTGATAACCCCCCCCTAACCCCCCTTTGGAAGGGGGGTGAAGACGTTTATATTTTAGCGTGGACGACGACGCCGTGGACTCTGCCGGGCAATGTGGCGCTGGCCGTGGGGGAAAGTATTAAGTATCAAGTGTTAAGTATTAAGGGGAGTGATGAAAAATATATTGTGGCTAAGGACAGGCTGGAGATTATAAAAGAGGAATATAAAATAATCAAAGAAATTCAAGGCAAGGATTTAGTGGGATTGGAATATGAGCCGCTGTTTGATATTTCAGCTTTAAAAAATAGCGGCAAATCTGTTTATAAAATTTTTCCGGCTGATTTTGTCACTACCGAAGACGGCACCGGCGTAGTGCATACGGCCGTGATTTACGGCGAGGATGATTACAGTCTGGGCCTGAAATATGATTTGCCGGCCGTGCCGATGCTGGACGAAAAAGGCCATTTTAATGAAGCGGTACCGCAATTCAAGGGTATTTATTTTAAAAAGGCGGATAAAATGATACTTGAAGATTTAGATAAGCGCGGCTTGGTTTTCGCTACCGAGCAGACCTCCCACTCCTATCCGCATTGCCACCGCTGTGAGACGCAGTTATATTATAACGCCATTCCGGCCTGGTTCATCGCGGTCTCTAAACTCAAAAAAAGAATGCTGGAATTAAACGAGCGGATCAACTGGTTTCCCGAACATTTAAAACGCGGCCGGTTTGCTTTAGGCATAGAGCAGGCGCCGGACTGGAATATTTCGCGCAACCGCTATTTCGGCACGCCGATTCCGGTCTGGCGCTGTGAAAACTGCGGCGAACAGGAAATTATCGGCTCGGTTAAAGAGCTGGAGGACAAGAGCGGAACAAAAAATATTACGGATATTCATATTCATAAAGTCGGCGGATTAAGCTGGCCGTGCGCCAAATGCGGCGGGGAGATGAAACGGATCAGCGAGGTGCTGGACTGCTGGGTGGAATCAGGTTCCATGCCGTTCGCCCAGATGCATTATCCGTTTGCCAACAAAGAAAAATTTGAAAATAATTTTCCGGCGCAATTTATCAGCGAATATATTTCCCAAACGCGCGCCTGGTTTTACGTCATGCATGTCATGAGCGCGGCCTTGTTTAACTCCCATAGTTTTGAAAATGTCATTGCCACCGGCGTAATTTTAAATGAAAAAGGCGAGAAAATGAGCAAGTCAAAAAAGAATTATTCCGACCCGTGGAAAGTGATTAACGAGTACGGCGCGGACGCGTTGCGCTTTTATTTAATGAGTTCGTCGCTGATGGCCGCGGAAAATTTATTTTTTAATGAACGGGATCTGCGCGATGTTTTTCGTAAAAATATCATGATTCTGTGGAATGTTTATAAGTTTTATGAAATGTACGCAGGAGAAGATAGAAGCGAGAAGTTAGAAGTGAGAAGCGGAGAATGCTCCTTGCCAAACTGTGAAAATGTTCTAGATAAGTGGATTATCGCGAAAATGAACGTTTTGGCTAAAGAGGTAACAGAAAACATGAAAAATTATAACCTGCCCAAAGCCACACGGCCGATCAGCGAATTTATTAATGATTTTTCCACTTGGTATATTAGAAGGTCAAGGGAGAGATTTAAAGATGCTTCGGCAGGCTCAGCACAGGCGGCTTTGGGTGTCACCAAATATATTTTATCGGAATTAGCCAAAATTATTGCTCCAGTCATGCCGTTTATGGCTGAAACAATTTGGCAGAAAGTTACGGGTTATGATTTTAAAGATGAAAATAAATCCGTTCATTTAACGGCCTGGGTGGAATACGATGATCCACTGGAAGCGGAAGATGTCCAGGTGTTGAGAGAGATGGAAACGGTCAGGAAGATTGTGGAGCTGGGGCTGGCCAAGCGAGATGAGGCGGGAATAAAGGTCAGACAAACATTGCAAAAATTTTCAATTTTCAATTTTCAATTTTCAATTAAGGGAGAATATTTAAAATTAATTAAAGACGAATTGAATGTGAAAGAAGTTGTTGCGGAAAAGGGTAAAGGAGAGTTGAAGGTTGAATTAGATACTGTTATAACCGAGGAACTGAAGCTGGAAGGGCTGAAGCGGGAGATTGTGCGTATGGTTAATGCCAGGCGCAAACAGGCTGGTCTGACCATTAAAGATAAAATTATTTTATCCTGGCAGAGCGACTCGGAATTAGTGAAGAAAGTTTTTGAACAAATGGCCGAGGAGTTGAAAAAAGATACTTTGAGCGAGGAGATTGTGGAAAGCAAAATTGAGGGAGAAGAAGTAAAGGTGAACGGGGAAGCGGTGAAGTTGGGAATAAAAAAGATTTAATATCGTCATTCCCGCCCGCTCAGCGCGCCAGCGCCTGAGCGGGGGAATCCAGAAGTTATGAGAGAAAACAAAATAAGGCCAGTTGCTTTGCTGGTAGCCATGAAAAATAATAAAATTTTAGTGATCGCCGGATATGACTATCATAAAAAGGAAAATTTTTATAGATTAATCGGCGGAGGCATAGAATTCGGCGAAACTGGAAAAGAGGCTTTAAAAAGAGAAGTTAAGGAAGAAATAAAGGCGGAAATTAAAAATGTTAAATATTTAGGCTTGATAGAAAACCTCTTTAATTATGAAGGCAAGGGTATGCACGAAATTATTTTGGTTTATAAAGCTGAATTTAAGGATAAAAATATTTATAAAAAAGAGGAAATGAAAATTTTGGATAGTCGGCATCCCCAGAAAGCTTACTGGTTAAATAAAAAGGCAGTATTAAAAGAGAAATTTTATCCGGAAGAGCTGAGAAAATTGATTTGATAAAATTTCTGGATCCCTGCTTTCGCAGGGATGACGAAAGAAAGATATGAAAATTGAGAAAAAAGTTTAGCCGGAATATTTTGAAAAAATAATCTCCGGCGAGAAGAATTTTGAGTTGAGATTGGCGGATTGGGAGTGTAGTTCGGGCGATACTTTGGTGTTGCGCGAATGGGACAAGCAGACTCAAGATTATACGGGCAGGCAGATTGAAAAAGAAGTCGGCTATGTTATAAAAACTAAAGAATGCAATATTTTTCCGGAGGAAGAGGTGGAAAAGTATGGGTGGCAGGTGATTGGATTAAAATGATTAAACAATAATTTTTATAGTATGAGCAAAAAAATCTTTCTCGTTTTATCTGTGTTAATTGCGGCACAGTTTAGCGTCAGCGATTACGCAGTCGCTCAAGACATATTAACTCCGGCCGACGAAATGATTATCGCAAAAACAGAAGTATCCGAGATAACCTCAAATTCAGCTAAAATATACTGGCAATCTACTAGTTTTCCGGGAAATGGCGAATACCGTTATTCCAAAGTGGAAAGTAAGTTATCGGAATCGGCTTGGCAAACAGATGGCGTGATCAATGGTGAAGCGACTGGCAGTACTTTTGGCAGTATGGCGAGTCTAAATAATTTAGACGCGGATTTTACTTATTACGTAGAAGTTAGAAAAGGCAGAAATTATGGCGCAAGCGGCGGTTTATATTATGGCCCGTCTAAAATGATCAGCTTTGTAACTTTGTATGATAGAAATAAGGATCCATATACCTGCTATAAAAATCGCGATGGCAAATGGTATTATGACGATAGGCCGATAGCTGTGGCTGACGCAGGCTTTAAGGTATTACAGTCTTGCTATTATGCCAAAGATAATAGTAATGTTTATTTTAAAGATCAAGAAATTAAAGGCGCGGATCCTAACAGTTTTAAATTATTGACCTTAAATTATTCGGTTGATGAAAATAATTGTTATTATAATGATTATCATTCAGATAAAACATATACAATGAGCAATTGCCAGAGTGATAGTTTGAGGCCGTTAAGCGAAATTTACGCCAAAGATAAAGTTACCGCATATTACCTCGGTAAAAAAATGGATGTTAAAGATATAGCTACTTTCAGGGCAAAGAGCGGCGGAGACTATGCCGAGGACAAATACACGTATTACAATAACGGCGCGATGACGGACAAGAAAACCTATATTTATGAAAGAGTTAAAGGGAGAATAGTTATAAAAACCGAAGATAACGGAGCGGCTTATTATGTTCATCCGCGAATGAATAAAATTTTTTATTTAGGCAGACCGGACGATGCTTTCAAGATAATGAGAGAACAAAGCGTTGGGATCACTAATATTGATTTACAAAAAATTCCCATCGGCTTAGGCAATTTAACCGGTTCCGAATCTCCTGACGGTTTGGGTAAATTAGCCTATGACAGCAAATTCACAAAAAAACAAAATGGCAAAATATTGTTACAAGTTCAAAATAAAGGAGAGGCCTGGTATGTCATAAATGGAAAAAGATATTTTTTAGGAAGGCCGGCTGATGCTTTCAGCGTCATGCGAAATTTAGGTTTAGGAATTTCCAATAATGATTTTGTGGATTTGCAAGGTTATTATTAATATATGTCCAAGATTAAGGCATTAGTACTATTATCAGGCGGGCTGGATTCCATGCTGGCGGCGCGGGTTTTAATGGAGCAGGGTATTGAAGTTACGGGTTTGTCGTTTAAAAGCTGTTTTTTCGGCACGGCTAAAGGCAAGAAGGTGGCTGGGCAATTAGGCATTGAATTGATTGAAATAGATTTTAGTGAAGAGCATCTGGCCATGGTAAAAAATCCCAAACACGGTTATGGCAAAAACATCAATCCGTGCATTGACTGCCACGCGCTGATGCTAAAAAAAGCCGGAGAGATAATGATTAATAAGACACTCGGTGTCCAAGGGGACACCGAGTGTCCATACGACTTTGTGGCGACCGGCGAAGTGTTGGGCGAGCGGCCCATGTCGCAAAATAAAGAAGCCTTGAAAATAGTGGAAAAAGAATCAGGTCTAGCCGGAAAATTAATCAGGCCGCTGTCGGCCAAATTGTTAGATGAATCGGAACCTGAAAAAACTGGTATGGTGAACCGCGGCAGGCTGTTGGATATCAGTGGACGGTCGCGGGCGCGCCAGCTGGAGCTGGTAAAAAAATATAATATTAAGGAATATGCCAGTCCGGGCGGTGGCTGTCTGTTAACTGATCCGAGGTTTAGCGAAAAATTATTAAAAATGTTTGAACTTTGGCCGGAATGTCAAGGCAATGATATTGAGCTTTTAAAATGGGGACGGATTAACTGGCTAAAAGCCAATGCGGATTTATGCGGACTGATGCGGACTAATGCGGAAAAAATGTGCAACATATTGATGATAGTGGGAAGAGATGAAAAAGATAATGAGAAGCTGGAAGAATTGGCCAAAAGCGGAGATGTATTGATGAGGTTGGCTGATGAAAATGGGCCGACAAGCCTTTTAAGAATCATGAGTCATGAATTACGAATTATGGATGAAACGCGGGAAATAGATGTTCCTGTGGAATTGAAGATGAGCGAATTTAAATTGGACGAGAAGAAAAGCGCGGAAGAAATAATTAATTTGGGCTTAATTCTAACCGGATACTACGCGACTAAGGCGAGAGGGAAGAAAGTGAAATTTAATATAATTAATTCACCCTGTTAAATTCTGCCCCTTGGCAGACCCGCTAAGGCGGGATTTAACGGGGTAAATAAAAATTTATGAACACATTTATTTGGATTGTTTTGGCGATCATTGTTGTGATTATTTTTGCAGTCATCGCCATGTACAACAGTTTAGTCCGTTTAAAAGTGCGCGTGGAGGAGGCCTGGTCGGACATTGACGTGCAGTTAAAGCGGCGCTATGATCTGATTCCCAATTTGGTGGAAACGGTCAAAGGCTACGCCGCGCATGAACGAGAAACTTTTGACGCGGTGATCAAAGCGCGCAACCAAGCCATGCAAGCCGGCACGGCCGAGGACAAAGCCCAGGCCGAAAACGCTCTAAGCCAAACTTTAAAATCAATTTTTGCTTTGGCCGAGGCTTACCCGGATTTAAAAGCCAACCAGAATTTTTTAGAATTGCAGAGAGAGCTGACCGACACGGAAGATAAAATTCAGGCCGCGCGCCGCTTTTATAATGGCAATGTGCGCGACTTCAATACCAAACTTCAGGTTTTTCCCACCAATGTTATGGCCGGCATGCTGGGCTTTAAGGCCAGGGAATTTTTCGGAATAGAGGATGAGAAGGAAAAGGAAGCGGTACAAGTGAAATTCTAAATTTTTAATTAATAATTTTCATGACGATCTACACTCAAATTGACTCCAATACTCGTAAGACTTGGTTGTTAATCGGCAGTTTTTTTATCGCCATTATCTTAATCGGCTATGTCTTTAGCTATGCTTTAAATGACAGCGCGATTTTGTATTTTGCGGTGATTTTCAGCATCGTTTCCAGTTTTGTAAGCTACTGGTGGAGCGATAAAATCGTTTTGGCCATGAGCGGGGCGCGTGAAATTGATCATGACGCCAATCGCGAATTATATCATGTGGTGGAAAATCTCTGCATTACGGCCGGATTGCCAGTGCCCAAAATTTATATTATAGCTGATACAGCTCCCAACGCGTTCGCCACCGGCCGAGATGCCAAGCACGCGGTTGTCGCGGTAACGGCCGGACTGCTCTCCAAACTGAATAAGACCGAACTGGAAGGAGTAATCGCGCACGAGCTGTCGCATATCGGCAACCGCGATATATTACTGTCAACCCTGGTAACCGTGTTGGTGGGCGTGGTCGTGCTTTTAGCCGACTGGTTCAGACACTGGACTTTTTGGGGCGCCAGAAAGAGAGATAGCAGGGAAGGCGGCCAGCTGGCCATGATTATGATGATTGTGGCTATTGTTTTATCCATTTTGGCGCCGCTGTTCGCTATGCTGATGCAACTGGCAATTTCGCGCAAGCGGGAATTTTTAGCTGACGCGGACGGCGTTTTGCTGACCCGCTACCCCGAAGGCTTGGCATCGGCGCTGGAAAAAATTTCGGCTGACCGCGAGCCCCTGGAAGCGGCCAATCGCGCCACGGCGCATCTGTATATCGCTTCGCCGTTTAAGGAGGATGAAAAACATAAAATAAGCTGGCTGACGAAATTGTTTATGACGCATCCGCCGATTGAAGAAAGAGTCGCGGCGCTAAGGGGAATGGAAAAGTAAATTAAAAGTTTATTTATCATGACCTGGACTAAAATACAAATTAACCAACATAAGCGAGCGGCAAGATTACTGAATATTATAATAGATGAAATTGTTGAGTACATAAAAAATAATTTGGACATTACTGATGTTGCGGCGCGGCAATTCATAAAACGGCAGTACGAAAAATATCACTTAATATCAGACAAACAAAAATCAATTGTGGCGTTCGGCAATGACACGGCCAATGTTCATTTTTACGCCGAACAGCCGCGCGGACTGAAAAACGGCGATTTAATCATGATTGATATTTGGGCAAAATTAGCCGAAATTGGCGCGCCGTTTGCGGATATTACCTGGATGCTGTATTATGGCAAAAAGCCGCCGCGAGCGTACGCTGACGCATTTAAAACTGTGGCCGAGGCCAGAGATAAGGCGGTGAAGTTTTTGCAAATAAATTTAAAAAAGAAAATAGTGCCGGCCGGCAAAGAGATTGACGCCGTGGTGAGAAATTATCTGGATAAGCGCGGGCTGGAAGAAAAATTTTTGCACAGTACCGGCCATTCGCTGGGGTTGACCAGCCCGCATGGCGCGAGAACCAGAATTAGCCGCAAAGGCCGCCAGCCTCTGCCCTTGAACATCGGCTATACGATAGAGCCGGGAATATATTTTAAAAATAAATTCGGGGTTAGAAGCGAAATTGATTTTTACATAGATGAGAATTTTAAATTAATTGTCACCGCAAGAATTCAAAAAAATATAATTAAAATTTAAATTTATGACCACACAACAAATTTATGACTTGGCGATCAAACTTGGCATTAAAGCCGATCTGCGGGGCGAGCAAAAGGTAAAAAAATATCTGGCGCGCTTTAAGAAGCAATATGAAAAAATGAGCGCCGAGGAAAAGAAAGAATTTGATCAGGAAAAATTAACCAACCCTTACAGCGACACCAGAATTTTGGTTCAAGGCGGCAACCGGCAGATTAAGAAAATTATGGTCGGAGTTGATATGGAAGGAGCGGAATTGCTGTTAGCGGACAAGCTGGGCGCTGACTTGGTGATTGCTCATCATCCCGAAGGCAAAGCATTGGCGGATTTATCCGGCGTGATGGATTTACAGGCCGAGGTTTTGGCCGATTACGGCGTGCCGATAAACATCGCCGAGTCGCTGATTAAGCCGAGAATTTCCGAAGTCAGCCGCGGTTTGTCGCCGATTAACCATAACCGTTCGGTGGACATCGCCAGGCTGTTAAACTTGGACTTCATTTGCGTCCACACGCCGGCCGATAATCTGGGCGCTAATTTTTTGGTTAAAGCCTTGAAAAATATAAAGCCTGAAACCGTGGGCGAGGTGATTGAGCTGCTTAAAGAAATACCGGAGTTTAAACAAGCGGTCCAATATAACGCCGGACCGAAAATTTTCGTCGGTTCGCCCGACGCCAGCTGCGGCAAAATTACCGTCACCGAATTTACCGGCGGTACCAGCGGCTCCAAAGAAATTTATGAAAAGATGGCGCAAGCCGGCATCGGCACGGTCATCGGTATGCATATGGGCGAGGAGCACAGGAAAGAAGCGGAAAAATATCATGTCAACGTGGTAATCGCCGGCCATATGGCCTCGGATTCGCTGGGATTGAATCTGTTTTTAGACGAGCTGGAAGGCAAAGGAGCGCAAATCATTCCCTTGTCAGGGCTAATCAGGGTGAAGAGGAAAAAATAAAGATTATTATCAGAAAAGACGGGTTTAGGCCCGTCTTTTTTTTATTGCGGGAATGGGGTATAATATTTTTATGAATAACGAAATCAGACAAATTGAAAAAGATCTGAATTTTATAAAAGATATTTACCTAAAATTATTGTTAATATTGCCAAGTTTTGACATTACCGACAGTAAGATTTTGCCTTACGGCTTAAAGGCACACACCAGATCGGTCAGCTGGCTGGTTGAGCAAGTAATCACCCAGCAGACAAAATATAACGCCAAAAAACTCGGAGTGGATAAAGTCAATTTTGATTTTCCAGATACCTCGCTTCATGATTGTGAAATAATTGTTAATAAAAGAAGTTATTTTGTAAATGTTAAAATCCATAACATTGAAGGCAAAGAAAATAAAAATCACATATCGGCGGTTGAAAAATTGTATTTTCAATATAGCGTCAATAAAAACTATACTTTGATTTACGCCTGTTTCGGCATTAAATTTGAGAATATAAAAATAAGTTTTATTAAAGATTATTTAGAAGTTTTTTCACCCCAATTTTTGCCGATTTATGTTAACCCAAGAAATGATAAAATCCAGGCAACTTATAAGCATAATAAAATTTACAGAACAAGAAAAGAATTTCTAAAGAAGCTAAAGGGAGAATCAAAAAGCATAATTTTAAAATAAACTATGAATAAAATTTTTAACGAAGACATTCTGTCGGGAATTGATAAGATAAGCGATAACTCTGTTGATTTAATATTAACCGATCCGCCTTATTGTCTAGGCAAAGATTATGGCAATGACTCTGGTCAAAAGTCATCCGGCGAATATTTAGATTGGACGTATCAATGGATAGACGCTGTTTTGCCGAAATTAAAAAAACCGGCAGTTTTTATATTTTTTTAAGCTGGCAATACTCGCCCGAAATATTCGTTTATCTAAAAAGAAAGTTAAGAATGGTTAATGAGATTATCTGGGACAGGCGGGTGCCCAGCATGGGGGGGTCAACCAGAAAATTTTCTTCGGTTCATGATAATATAGGCTTTTTTGTAAAAGATAATGATTATTATTTTGACATAGACAGCATCAGAATTCCTTATGATGAAGAAACCAAAAAGGCCAGGACCAGATCCATTTTTGTCGGAAAAAAATGGCTGGAAATGGGCTACAATCCCAAGGATTTATGGAGCACCTCAAGAATACACGCGCAAGACTCGGAAAGAGAAAAACACCCCACGCAAAAGCCGCTGGAGATAATTGAAAGAATGGTTAAGGCCAGCTGTCCGGCGGACGGGTTAGTTTTTGATCCGTTTATGGGCACGGGAACAACCGCCATCGCTTGTCTGAAAAATGACAGGAAATATATCGGCTTTGAAATAAATAAAGATTATTATAATATTATAAATAATAGAATTAAAAAATATAATAATCAGCCAACATTATTTCAGGAACAGAAAAGCCTAAAGCAGGATATTCGGGTTCGGCCCTTTTGCGCGGCGGCGAATTAAAATTTATTTTTATGCTGGAAAACCCTAACTTCCTCAAACAAAAATACGGCTTGCACAACGCCCCTGAAGTGGAAGCGGCGGCCAAGTACGCGGAAATAAGAACCGGCAAAAAGGTTCCGCAAAAGCCAGAAGCGCGATTTCATGGAAAATTTCCTCAAATTGCGTGTGGGTTTGTCCTTTACCGGAAACAGTTAGCGCATCGGCATCTTCCTGTTCCCACATTTCTCGCTGAAAATGGGCAACATGGTCGGACGGATAATTGAAAATAACACCGCCGCCATTGGCAGCTTTTGTGCCAAGGCCGATAACGGCGCGCACAGTTGGCAGGCCGTTATAGGATGTGTAGGCTACTCCCGCCAATGCCGGCAAAAAATAATTTTCAAAATGGAATCCGATGACTGGCTGAATCAGTATCGCCATTCCGGCTAGAGCTTTAATTTTTTCTCGCCATAATATGGCGTCCTCGGTGAACTCGCTGGCGTAAACAGCAAGCTCGCAATCCCAAAGTTTTTTTAAATCTTTGTGCCTATCGCCGGTTGGCCAAAAGAAAGTCGTTTTGTAGATGCCCGTGCCGCCGTGTTCAGAAAGCGCCGATGAGCGAATAGCGTAGGGTGTGTCCACAGTCATTTTGTCCAGAATCGCTTCATTGATGGGCGAAAGAAAATCAGGGCAAGTATAATCTGGATGTCCATTATACAGATTAAGTTCATCCCGTAGCTCGTCAAATATCCCTGTCGCGATTACGAATCCTTTGGGAATTTGCGTGCCGACGCTTTCCAGTAGCATGGCATGTTGGTTTAAGTCAGCCGCTTTTAGACCAATTTTGCCGTCACCAAAAACTTCAAAAAGTCCTTGCTCCATTTTATTTCTCCTTATTCGCTAATTGTAAAAAGATCGATTTAAATTGTCATTGTTTCTTACTATTAAGGCAATTAAGATTTATTTAAGCAAAAAATAACGCATTTGTCCAGATTATAGATTTTTTTGTTTTATTTAGAGTGGCAAGTCAATTACAGAATAGTGTGTATAGTTGTTGATATGACAGCCGTCTTTTTTTTATTGCGGGAATGGGGTATAATGATAATAAGGAAGTGGATTCCCGCCTGCGCGGGAATGACAAAATATATGCCATCAATTGAAGATTTAATGGGCGGCGAGGCTGGCGAACCGGCGGCTAGCGATGAGAGCGCGGCGGCTAAATTTTCCGGCCAGCAGAAAAAAATCAAAATTAAAATTAAAGAGCTGGAACGGCTGACTAAGCAGGCGGCGGACAGCGCCGACGCCGAGCCAGACGGTGGGTGGCGCGGGGACGACCAGTTCGTGTTCCGTCTTCGCAAGCTAGAAACTGAAAATCCTTGACTAGTCATTTATCCAGTCCGCCTGCGACGAGGTAATTTATTAAAAGGCGGTCTTCTACCCGTCTTTTTTTTATTGGGATAATGGGGTATAATGATAATTAGGAAATGGATTCCCGCCTGCGCGGGAATGACAATTATTTTTTTTATGCCACAATCAATTGAAGATTTAATCGGCGACGGCGCGGCGCAAGCTGGTACTGACGACAGCGCCACGGCCAAGTTCGCCGGCCAGGAGAAAAAAATCAAAATTAAAGAGCTGGAGCGGCTGACCAAACAGGCGGCGGATCAGGCCGGCTGGCCTTATGTTGATTTAGCCGGTTTTCCCATTAGTCCGGAGGCCTTGGTTTTGCTTGGCGAAACCGAAGCCGAACAGCTGAAAACCATTTGTTTTTTCTATGACGGCAAAAATATCCGTTTGGCCGGCCTGGCGCCGGATGATTCAGCCGTGAAAGAGCTGGCGAAAAATCTGGGAGAAAAATATTTTTCCGATGTAAAAATTTATCTGGTGAGCGAAAACAGTTTTGCTTACGGCCTGAAAATGTACAAAACCATACCTAAAGTTCGTGAAATTGTGCGAGGCGTAAAAATCACGGAAGAAGAATTAAATAAATACGGAGAAAAATTATCAAGTTTTAAAGATTTGCAGGCGGTAATCAGCCAGGCGCAAATTACCGAAATCGTTACCATGATTTTAGCCGCGGCCGTTAAATCAAATTCTTCCGACATTCATATTGAGGCCGAGGAACAGGCCATAAAAGTCAGATTCAGAATTGATGGAGTTCTGCATGACGTGGCGGTCATAGATAAGTCGTCCTGGGAAAAAATTATTTCCCGCATGAAACTTTTAGCCGCGGTAAAAATTAACGTGACCGATAAGCCGCAAGACGGTCGGCTGTCAATTTATTTAACAGACGACCGGGTGGATATTCGCGCCTCATTTTTGCCCACTAATTTCGGCGAGAGCGTGGTGATGCGGCTACTCCGTTCCAGCGCCGTGGGCCTGGAATTTAACGACTTGGGCATCCGCGGCCGCGCTTTTGATCAGCTGAAACGCGAAGTGGAGCGGCCCAATGGCATGATTATTACTACCGGTCCGACCGGCTCGGGCAAAACCACGACGCTCTACGCGATTTTAAAAAAATTGAACAATCCGGAAACTAAAATTATTACCATTGAAGATCCGATTGAATATCAGCTGAACGGTGTTAATCAATCGCAAACCGGCAAAAACTACACTTTTGCCCAAGGTTTGCGTTCTATCGTGCGGCAGGACCCGGATATCATCATGGTCGGAGAAATCCGCGATCTGGATACGGCCGAGATCGCCATTCAAGCCTCATTGACCGGCCACCTGGTTTTGTCCACTATTCATACCAATGACGCGGCCGGCACCGTGCCGCGGTTTCTTTCCATGGGAACCAAGCCTTATTTGCTGGCGCCGGCCTTAAACGCCATGATCGGCCAGCGGCTGGTCAGGAAAATCTGCCAGCAGTGCAAGCACGAAGCAACACTGGATGATGATAATCTAAAAAGGGTTAAAGATTTGCTGGCGGAGCTCAAAGAAGAAGATAAAAAAAATATTGATTTTAATGATTTAAAATTTTATCAGGGCGGGGGCTGTGAAGCCTGCCAGGGCTTGGGCTACAAAGGCCGGATGGGCATTTATGAAGTTTTGACCATGAGTCAGGAAATTGAAAAATTGATTTTAAGCGGGCAGGTGAGCGAATACGACATGCGCGATAACGCCAAGAAGAACGGCATGATTACCATGGCGCAGGACGGGCTGTTAAAAGCGCTGGACGGGATTACTTCCGTGGATGAAGTTTTTAGAGTGTCGGAGTAACTTTACTGTCATTGCGAGGAGCCGTACTCGGCGAACGCGGATCCTTCGCTGTCGTTCGGGACAAGCTCGCAATCTCACGGATTGCGAGTTTGGATAGAGTTTTTTGTTCGTGAGATTGCTTCGCTCCCTTCGGTCGCTCGCAATGACAATTTGAATATGATAAACAAAAAATTTATTCAGCAGTTAAGAAAAGAGTTTGACGCGCACGCCGGCGAGCGGCGGCAGATTATCAGCGTTGCCAACGCGGTCCTGCATGACGCCAAGAAAGCGATTTTTTCTTTGCATCGCGACGACCTGGCCGGCGCCGGCAAAACTTTGGAGGAGATTGACGAGATTTTAAAAAATTTGGAAAAAAAATTCAGCTATGCCCGGTTGGCCACCGAGGGCGCCTACAAAGCGGCCGTGGAAGAATATGTTGAAGCCAAAATGTTTTATTCAGTCATGACCGGTCAAAAAATTGATAAAATCAAAGGCCTAACCGTTGATTATGAAAGCTATCTGGGCGGCATTTGCGATTTGCTGGGCGAGCTGGTTCGCCAAGCCATTAAACTGGCCACGCGGGGTAAAATAGCGGAAGTGAAAAAAGTCCACCAGATCGCGGAAGACGTTATGGCCGAGCTGGTGGAATTTGACATGAGAAGCTATTTGCGCACGAAATATGACCAAGCCAAAGGCCATCTGCGCAAGATTGAGCAGATTAATTACGAGATAAATTTGAGAAAATAGGCATGAAAAACTTAGACACTCGGTGTCCTTTTTGGACACCGAGTGTCTTTTTACGCTATAATTATTGTATGACTAAAAATTATCTCTTAGCCGTGGCCAGTTTAATGGGAACGATTATCGGCGTGGGGCTGTTCGCCATTCCTTATGTCATCGTCAAGTCCGGCCTTGTGCCGCTGATTTTTTATTTTGTGGCGCTGGCCGCTCTGCAGTATTATCTGCATTTGCTGTTCGCGGAAATTATTTTGTCCTCTAAAGGCGATCACCGCTTGCCCGGTTATATGGAAAAACATAATGGCAAGTACGGCAAATATTTAACTTTAATCATCGCGATCTTCAGCGAGTACGGCGCTACTTTGGCTTACATCATCGTGGGCGGCTTGTTTTTGCATCAGCTGTTAAATCCGATTTTTGGCGGCAGCTTGGCGTTCTATGCCTCGATTTTATTCGCGCTGGAAGCCTTTATTGTTTTATGCGGCATAAAAATCATGGCCGAGGCCGAATTTATCATGACGGCCTTTTTGATTTTGATCATTTTGCTGATTAGCTATAAAGGTTTGGGCCTGGCGCACCTGTCCAATTACAGCCTGATCAGCTGGCCGAACGTTTTTTTGCCTTACGGGCCGATTTTCTTCGCGGTCAGCGGCATGGTGGTGATTCCGGACATCTGCAAACTGCTGGCCAGAGAGAAAGAGAAAATCAAGAGCGCTATTGCCTGGGGAACGTTTTCGGCCGCCGGCCTGATGATGCTATTCGTGGCCGTGATTGTGGGCGTAACCGGCGGTCAGACCACGCCGGACACTTTAGCCGGCTTAAGCGGTTTTTTCAGTCCGGCCTTGCTTAGAGCGGCTTTGCTGTTCGGTTTGTTCGCCATTATCACTTCCATGATCGCCACCATGGAGTCAACGCGGGAAATCTTTTGGTGGGATTTTAAAATTAATAAGCATCTGGCCTGGGCTTTGGCCGGCCTGGCGCCGTTTTTTCTTTATCTTTTTGGCTGGCGCGACATCACTAAGGTGGTCAGCCTGACCGGCGCGGTTTCCGGCGGCATTCTCGGCATAGCGGTGATTTATCTGGCCTTAAGGATTAAGCAAAAGTGCGAGCGCCAATCCTGCATAAAAAATAAAATTAATGATCTAATCGGCTTCGGCTTGTCGCTTTTATTTTTGCTGGGGTTAATGTATGAGATTTGGAATGTGTTTAAATAACATTTATAGCGGACTGAAAGAAATTGTTTTTATCGCGCATACGAAATTGTAGTAATTTTTTTTAAAATTATTCAAGTCTTCTTTTTTGAATAATTTTAAAAAAAATACACAAATTTCGTCTAAGCAGGAAAAACAATTTCTTTCAGTCCGCTTGGATAAACAGAAATATGAAATTTTTAATTATCTCCGATATCCACGACAATTTGGTTAACCTGGAAAAATGCTTAAACTGGGGAAGAAGTCAGAGCATAGATAACGCCATCTGCTGCGGCGACATTGCCAACGCGGAAACGCTTAAATATCTGGCCGACAATTTTAAAACCATGTATCTGGTGCGCGGCAATCTGGAAATCTATGATGAAGCGGAGATAAAGAAATATAAAAACATAAATTATCTGGGAAGATTTGGAATATTTGAGCTTGACGGCAAAACTATCGGGCTGTGCCATGAGCCCTGGTTTATGGACAAAGTTTTAAAAATAAAAAAATGCGACCTGATTTTTTACGGCCATACTCACGAGCCCTGGGTTGAGAAAGAAGATGATGTTATTACCGCCAATCCGGGCACGCTGGGCGGCGTGTTTAATAAAGCCAGCTTCGCGGTTTATGACAGCGTTAGCGGCGGGCTGGAGCTAAAGATATTGGAATTAATTGACAGTTAGCGCAAACTTTTCTAAAATCAATTTATATGAAATACTCAAAATTATTCGGCAAAACCATTAAAACCACGCCTCGGGACGTTAAAATCGCCAGCCATAAACTGCTCTATCAGGCCGGGTTTATCCGCGAATCAGCGGCCGGACGGTTTTTTTATCTGCCCTTGGGCATGATGGCGCGGGATAAAATGGTTAAGGTAATTGAAGAAGAAATGAACGAGGCCGGGGCGCAGAAAATTTTAGCGCCGGTCCTGCATCCCCTGGAATTATGGAAAAAAACCAACCGTACCGAGTCGGTCAGTTTTGAATTAATGACCATTAAGGATCGCAACGGCTCGTCGTTCGCTTTAGGCGGCACGGCCGAAGAAATGATGGTGGATTTGGTGAAAAAATTCAGTTTAAGCTACCGCGATCTGCCTTTTCAGATTTATCAATTTTCCCAAAAATTCCGCGATGAGATGCGCGCCCGCGGCGGCCTTCTGCGCTTGCGGGAATTTTTAATGAAAGACGGCTATTCTTTTCATGCTGATGAGGCGGATTTTAAAAAAGAATATGAAAAAATGAAGCTAGTTTATTCTAGAATTTTTGACCGCTTGGGACTCAAAACCATAATTGTGGAATCGGATAACGGCTATATTGGCGGCGAGTATTGTCATGAATTTATCATGGAAAGCGAGGTTGGCGAGAGCCGTTATTTATACACCGATGACAATAAATACGCGGCGCATGAAGACGTGGCCAAATTTTTAAAAGATGAAAAAAACGCCGATGATAAAGAGTTGCCGCTAAAACAAGTTGCCGCGCCCCGCGGTAAAACCATGGCAGACGGAGTTAAGTTCCACAAACTGCCTCTGTGGCGGCAGATTAAAGACGTTTTGTACGTTTCAGAAAAAGGTAAATATATTTTAGCTATAATCAGAGGCGACTTTACGGTTAACGAAATCAAGCTGAAAAATTTAACCGGCGCGATTGAATTAAGGCACGCCACCGATGACGAAATTAGAGAACTGGGCAGTGAGCCGGGCTTTATTTCGCCGGTGGGGATTGATAAAAAAGTGCAAGTAGTGGCCGATGATTCTTTGCGTACGATTAAAAATGCTTACGGCGGGTCTAATAAAAAAAATCAGGATCTGCTGAATATCAATATTGATCGTGATTACCAGTCGGGCATTGAAGGAGATATCGCTTTGGCTCAAGCCGGGTATTTAAGTTTAACCGGCCAGAAACTGCTGGCCGGCAAAGGTATTGAAGTGGGCAACATCTTCCAGCTGGGCTATCACTACTCTAAAAAAATGGACGCCAAATTTATTGATAAAGACGGCAAAGAAAAATTCTATTACATGGGCTGTTATGGCATTGGCGTTGACCGCACCCTAGCCGCAGTAGTGGAAAAATACCATGACGACCAGGGCATAATCTGGCCGGAAACCGCGGCGCCGTATAAAATCCATCTGATCGCTTTAGGCAAAGAAGAAAAGATTTATGCTGAAGCTGAAAGATTGTATGAGCAACTGCAAAGTCAGGGCGTGGAAGTTTTGTATGACGACCGCACCGACGTCAACGCCGGAGAAAAATTCGCGGACGCTGATTTAATCGGCGCGCCGTACCGCGCGGTGGTGAGCGAAAAATCTCTAAAAGCCGGCGGAGTGGAGGTGAAGCGGCGCGGCAGTAAAGAGAGTGAAATTGTGGGAATGAAAGATTTAGAGAAATATATTTAAATAACATTAAGAAAGGGGGTTAGGTACATTAAAATTTTCAGCTATAGAAAGCGGAATGTGAAATTTTTCCAAACCTAAAAAGGAGATTGTATAGTGGGAAGAAAACTCATAGTGGTAAAAGTTGGATCAAGTATTCTGCAAGATGAAAATGGCTGTTTAGACTATGCCGCGGTGCAAAAAATAACCAAACAGCTCTTGTTAATCAGAAATGAATATAGCTTGGTAGTGGTCAGCTCGGGCGCTATTGCTACCGGCATGTCCAGACAAAAGCTGTTAAAACGGCCCAAGGAATTGGCGAAGTTGCAAGCTCTAGCCGCGATCGGTCAGCCCAAACTGATTAGCGCGTATGACCTTTTTGTTAATGATGGTCCGGTGGCGCAGCTCTTAGTAAGCTACGCCGATTTTCATAATCCAAAGAGTTCAAATAATTTTAAGAATACCATAGAAGAGCTGATTGGCATAAACGCATTTATTGTCGTCAACGAAAACGATTCTACTGCCACGGAAGAAATCAGTTTTGGCGATAATGATATTTTAGCCGCGACCGTGGCCGTGTTGCTGTCGGCTGATCAGCTGGTTCTAGTGACCAATGTTTCCGGCTTCGCCGATGAGTTTGGTGATTTAATCAGCGAGATTAAAGTTATAACCCCGTACCTAACGAGATTGGCATCCCTGACCGATTCCCAATTCAGGGTAGGCGGAATGATAAGCAAATTAAAGGCCGGAGAAATTGCCATGGCCCATAAAATATCTACCTACATAATCAGTGGAAAGGAGGATAACCGTCTGGTAGAATTAGTACTTGAGCATAAGCGTGTGGGTACGCGTTTTGTGGTTTAAAGTCAGATAAAACAGGCCGGTAGCAGATGTTTGCTACCGGCCTTTCTTTTATTGAAAATTTTCGGTATGTATGGTAAAATTTTTGTATGGATAATCAACTGGAAAAAAAAGTATTTGCCTGGGCTAAAGCCGACAAAAATAATCTGTCAGATTGTAAAGAAGAATATTGCGCCACCCGCGATATTTTTCAGGCTCGACTTGATAAAATGACAAATAGCCTGCTAAACGCAAAGAAAATAAGCGAAGAAGATGTTTATATTTTAACCGCGATTGCCGGCGAAATTGGCAATAATTCATTTGATCATAATCTAGGCAGCTGGCCGGATGTTATGGGCGTATTTTTTGGTTATGAATTAGCAGACGGAGAAATAAAAATAGCTTTGGCTGATCGGGGCCAAGGATTATTGGCGACTCTAAAAAGAGTAAAACCAGAATTAAAAAATGATAGCGAAGCGCTGATTACCGCTTTTAATGAAAGAATATCCGGCCGGGCGCCGGAGCCGCGGGGCAATGGCCTTAAATTTGTCAAAGAAAATATCAAAGACAGAAAAATGCATCTGCTTTTTGTAACAGGACAAGCCAGGGCGGAGCTGAATGACAAAATGATAGTTGAAGAAGTTAACGAGAATATAACAGGGAGTTTAGCTCTCATTACATATAAATATGCGCGTTGAATTAAAAAAATTCGGAGAAATTTTAGTTTCCCGGCCGGCCGGCCGCGAAGCTTATTTAGCTATGTCCGCTTATTTAACCAAAGGGCTACCCGAAGACGAAGCCATTGAAATAGATTTTTCCGGCGTTAAAGTTTTAGCTCCTTCCTGGGCGGATGAAGTTATTACTAAGCTCGCTCATGAGTTTAATAATATAAAATTAGCCAATACGGATAACTCTTCCGTCAAGGCGACTCTAAAAACATTGGTGGAATATTCGGGATTGAAGTTATAGTAGGACGGCTATAATGAAATCGCATGATTAAATTAATCGCGCAAAATTTTAATATTTACCAGGGCGATAATTTGCCCGGCGCCGCCAGAACCGAGATTGATTTCAAGCTGCATTAATAGCTTGAGCCGTTTTATGTTCCGGCTTTTACGGATGTAAGACTGGTTAGATCGTTACTATAATGTCAATGGATTGTTACGATAAACCAGCCAATTATTGACAATAAAATTTTTGCGTGTAATAATGTAATTAATTTTAAAAATTACCTAATCGTTGAAGGAAAATAGTAAGAAGCGGACTGGCTTTTAGCGAGCCGGGGCAGTTGCAAGCCCGGTAAGCCAAGCGTTTCTGAACGCGCTTCCGGAGATTGCCGGCTGAACCTTAAGTAGGCCGGAGCGGTTAGCCGCCGCGGACCAACGGCTTAATGAGCGCCCCGATATCAATCGGGGAATCAGGGTGGTACCGCGAGATTTTAAACCTCGTCCTTGAATAGAATTTTTTCTATTCAAAGACGAGGTTTTTTATATCATATATGAAAAAAGAGGATCTAACATTTCGCCAGGCAACGGTGAAAGACGTGGGCCAAATGCTGAATTTGGTTAATCGGAATGCGAGCAAGGGCGTTATGCTGCCGAAAAGCAAGGGGCAGATACTTGATCTGCTGACAAATTTTTCAGTGGCGGTTAGGGGTGAAAAGGTTGTCGCGACCTGCGGCTTTAAGATTTGGATGGATGAAAGCGCGGAAATTATCAGCTTGGCTACTTTGAAGCGCTTTCAAGGCCAAGGCGTCGGCACCAAATTAATACAGGAAAATATTGAAAGGTGCAAAAATCTGGGCATTAAAAGATTTTTCGCCATGACCGTGGCGCCAAAAGTTTTTACCCGCATCAATTTTAAAGTCGTCCACTACAACAGGCTGTCATTTAAAGTCTGGATGGATTGCAGCAATTGTCCGCGCAACGCCGCCGGTCCAGGCGATAAAAAATGCAACGAGCAGGCGGTTGAGCTCCTGCTTGACTGAAATTTAAAACCCGGCGTTAACTCGCCGGGTTTTTTATTGAAAATTGTTGGCAAATATGATAAAGTATTAATATAAAACAAGTGATTAATTTTATGTCGAAAATAACATTAAGGCCGCAGAAAGTAAGCGACGCAAAAAGGTTTTACGAGATTTTAAGCAATCCCAATTTTACCTTTTTTGACATCCGGCCAAAATCAGTCGCTGATGAAATAAAGTGGCTAAGAGGCAATGCTAAACGGCAGAAAGAAAATACGGGCTGGAACTACGCGATTATTTATGGTAAAGAAACCGTGGGCGCCATCGGCGTAAAAATAAATTTTCATCGCAAATACATCGGCGAGCTCGGCTATTTTATTGACGAGAAATATTGGGGCCGGGGCCTGGCCAGCCGGGCAGTTAAATTAGCCGAGGCGGTTTGTTTTAAAAAATTAAAACTGAAGCGGATTGAAATACTGATGCAGCCGGAAAATAAAGCCAGTGAAAAAGTGGCCGTAAAAAACGACTACATTAAAGAAGGGCGGTTAAGGGGAATATTAAGGAACAGGGGCGGGCAGATGAAAGATTGTTATTTATATGCTAAAATAAAGCCATGACCATCCACCAATTCATTAAAAAAAGGCCGCATTTAATCTGGTATGTGAAAAACTTGGACAATCTCTCCGAAGAGTCTATCGTGGAGCATGTTTTAAATTATGGCGACTGGGACGATGTGCAGGAAATGATTAAAATTTTAGGCATGAAAAAGACCGCGAAAATTTTCCGCGCCAAATCAAAGCCGTCGGCAATCGGCCGTCAGAACTACTCTGAAAAGACTAAACATTTTTTTACTCTTTATTTTAATAAACATGCCAAATACGCATAAAGAAATATTAACCGAGGAACAGGTTAAATTATTGCCGCTGGTTAAGAAATTTTTTAAAGATTTCGGTCTGGTGGGCGGCACCGCCATTGCTTTGCAGATCGGCCATCGCCGGTCAATTGATTTTGACTTGTTTTCCACTGAAAAATTCAGTAACGAAAAGATCAGACAAACGATAGCAAGAAATCATTATAAAATCGGCAAAGTATATAAAGACGAAGCCGGGCAGTTCACCTTTTTTGTGAATAATGTGCAATTTACTTTTTTCCATTACCCCTTTAAACTTTCTTTTTCCGAACATTTTGATAAAATTTTAAGAATGCCGGACCTGCTTACTTTGGCGGCGATGAAAGCTTACGCCTTGGGCCGGCGGGCGAAATGGAAAGATTATGTTGACTTGTATTTTATCATCAATAAATATCTTTCTGTTAAAAAAATGACAGACCGGGCGAAAGATATTTTCGCCCAAGAGTTTAATGAAAGAATTTTTCGCGAACAATTAGGCTATTTCACGGACATTGATTACCGGGAAGAAGTTGAATTTTTAAAAGGCTTTAAAGTTGATGATAAGACAATAAAAAAGGCTTTGATTGAGTTTAGCTTGGCTTAGCCCTTGACAGCAATTTTAGTTTGCTATATATTGTAATCAGTTGATTAACAAACATAAAACCCATAAGTCAGATCCCGAAGCAATTCGGGACTGGGTCTGATTTAGCTGATAAAAATCAGCAGGGTGGTTTTCGCGTCAGTGAAAACCCGGCTTCCTCCGTAACCATAGGATAATTGATGTCATCCCGCCAGCGGGCGGGACGGAGTCAATGAGCGGAAATAAAATGGCGCTTTCCCGGCGTTTTTTTGTTTCCTGAAGCAAAGGTGGCACCACGAGTAAAATTCCTCGTCCTTTCACGCGATTTTTTTGATTGCGCGAAGAGACGGGGATTTTTTGTTTGTGAATATATTTAAGCTGCTCTTTTAATTTAGGAGGGAAAATGAGCTACATTATTTGTCAAAGCTGCGGCACGAAAGTTGAAATGAATAAAGAGGGAAAATTTGTTTGTCCTAAATGCGGCAAAGAAGTGAAACCGCGAACAGTAGGCTGGGGCGGAAAATAACTTTTAGAACGGAGGATTCATAATGTCTTTAACCGAATTTTGTGAAAAGAACGGTCATTGCATGTTTTGCGTGAAAGAAGATGTTGTAAAGCAGTTGCTGGCTGGACGAGGCGGAATTAAGCGTTACCGGCGCTTGGCATTTGTAGAATAAGCGCGGGGCAAGAGCTTAAAACTCTTGCCCTTCCATCCTTTAAATTTAGCTTGGCTATATTTAAGAGATGGAAAGTATAAAATTTATGAAAAAATACTATTTTAAAAATAAAGGCAGTGAATTTTGGCGTCACCTCGTTTCTGGATTCCTGCCTACGCAGGAATGACGAGGATGTTTATAATTATTAATCTACTTATATGCCAATAATACACTTAGAACAAAAAGACGCGCCGACTCATTACTATAATATCGTACCGGATTTGCCGGCGCCGTTACAGCCCCCGCTCCATCCGGCGACGAAGCAGCCGATCGGCCCGCAAGATTTAGCCGCTATTTTTCCCCTGGAATTAATCAAGCAGGAAGTTTCTATGGAATCGCAAATTGAAATCCCCGATAAGGTGCGGCGAGCGTACCAGATTTACCGGCCCAGCCCGTTGATCAGGGCCGAACGGCTGGAAAAAGAATTAGGCACCCCGGCCAAGATTTATTATAAGTACGAAGGCGTCAGCCCCACCGGCAGCCATAAGCCCAATACCGCCATCGCCCAAGCCTATTACAATAAACAAGCCGGCATTAAAAAATTAACCACCGAAACCGGCGCCGGCCAGTGGGGCTCGGCCTTGAGCTTCGCCTGCAATTTATTCGGCTTGGAGTGCGCGGTCTACATGGTTAAAGCCAGCTATGAGCAGAAGCCTTACCGCCGGATCATGATGAATCTTTTCGGCGCCGACTGCGTCGCCAGCCCGTCCGACCGAACCGAATCAGGCCGTAAAATTTTAGCCCAGGATCCGAACACGCCGGGCAGTCTGGGCATGGCGATTTCCGAAGCCGTGGAAGAGGCGGCTAAAAATGATAGCACTAATTACGCGCTGGGTTCGGTGCTTAACCATGTCTTGCTTCATCAAACCATCATCGGCCTGGAAGCGAAAAGCCAGATGGAGCGGGCCGGGGATTATCCGGACATTATCATCGGCTGCCATGGCGGCGGCAGTAATTTCGCCGGTATCAGCTTTCCCTTTTTGCAAGATAAATTAAAGCGCGGAAAAAATAAATTGCGGGCTATTGCCGTGGAGCCGCGATCCTGCCCGACTTTGACCGAGGGCAAGTATGGTTATGATTTCGGCGATACGGTTGGCTTAACTCCGTTGCTCATGATGTATACCTTGGGCCATGATTTCGTGCCATCGCCGATCCACGCCGGCGGACTGCGCTACCACGGCGCCGCGCCGCTCGTCAGCTTGCTCTATCGGGAAAAAATAATTGAAGCCGTGGCTTACGATCAGCTGCCGGTCTTTGAAGCCGCGGTTAAATTCGCCAAAAATCAAGGCATAATTCCGGCGCCCGAATCGGCGCACGCCATCAAGGCGGTTTTCGACGAAGCGGAAAAATGCAAACAATCCGGAGAAGCCAAGACGATCCTGTTCAATTTAAGCGGCCACGGCCATTTTGACATGTCAGCTTATCAGGATTTTTTGGCCGGGCGGATTTGCTTATTATGAGTTGCTGACAAATAAAAATATCCTTGCTAAAATATTAGTATGACAAATAATTGAAGACATATTTGACAAATCAAATATAATTGCATATAATCATATATAGCTGGTATATAAGGTAAAAATATGTCTAAATTTAGTCAAAGGTTGTCATTTTCGCCGGAGGCCACCTATAAAATTTACGGACTGATTTCCCAAATTGACGAACTTAAAGGCCAGTGGAAAATGGGGACAAATTTGTCGCCCCAAGCTTTAAGCATGCTGAAAAGATCAGTTATTATTACTTCTTCTGGCGCATCCACCCGCATTGAGGGCGCGCGGCTTACCGATGAACAAGTCGAGAAGCTCTTAAAAGGACTAAAAATCCAAAAGTTAATTACTCGCGACGAACAGGAAGTGGCTGGTTATGCCGAACTTTTAACTAATGTTTTTGATTCATACAAAAACTTGGAATTATCCGAAAGCACGATCAAACATTTTCATAGTGAGCTTTTGAAATATTCGGAGAAAGATACCCGGCATCGCGGCGAGTATAAATTCGGTAGTAATCGCGTGGAAGCCAGAGACGCTGGCGGTAATGTGGTTGGCGTTCTATTTGATCCCACTCCGCCGCATTTGGTCGGCAAGGAAATGAGCGAATTGTTAGACGCAGTTATAGACTTATTAAAAAAAAAGGAAATTCACCCATTAATTATTATTGGTAATTTTATTTTTGAATTTTTGTCTATTCACCCATTCCAAGATGGTAATGGCCGTACTTCGCGAGTGCTGACCAACTTATTATTACTCAAAAGCGGCTATGAATATATGCCCTACGTTTCGCATGAAAAATTTATTGAAGATAATAAAAATGAATATTATTTAGCGCTAAATAAGTCGCAAAAAACTTGGAAAACCGACAGAGAAGACATCAGTCTATGGCTGTTATTTTTCTTAAATATTTTGTTAAAACAAACGCAAATGGCGATTGGGCTATTATCTAAAGAATCAATCGTAAATTTACTGTCCGAAAAACAATTGGCCGTCTGGAATTATTTTAATAAACATGATATTGCCACCCCGAAAAAATTGCGGGACAATCTTAAAATTGTCGGACCGACAATAACGCAAATATTAAATAAATTATTGGAAATGAAAAAGATAGAGCGGATAGGCGAAGGGCGGGCGACCAGATATAAGATAGTAAAATAACGAAAAAGGATAATTTTTTGGCAAACATTTATGGTTTATAGTTGATGATAAACTATAAACCATGCAAAAATAAATATGAAACATAAACTAGCCGCCAAAGGAATAATCAGGCGCGGCGACGGAAAAATATTAATCGTTAAGCGAAGCGCCGAGGATGACCATCAGCCAGGAATGTGGGAAACCGCGGGCGGCGCCGTGGAAAAGGGAGCTTCTCCCCAGGCCGCCTTAACAAGAGAAATCAGGGAAGAAACCGGTCTGGAAGTTGAAGTCGGCGAACCGTTCAATGTTTTTACTTTTGCTAAGGCTAACGGCGATAAAAAAATCGGCATTACTTTTATTTGCGATTATCTCTCGGGCGAAGTTAAATTGAGCGAGGAGCATAGCGATTGGCGATGGATTGACCCGTTTGATTTTAAAAAGTTTGATTCTATCCAGCCGCTGTATAACGAAATTTCCGGCTACGCCAATAAATTCAGCGGCGAGCACGAAAGATTTGTCATCAGCCAAAAGGGCATATTTATCCGCGATAAAAAATGCTTGATTCTTGAAGTTGATAAAAAGCCCGATGTTTGGGACCTGCCCGGAGGCAGGATTAATAACAACGAAAACGGCCAAGAATCTTTTCGTCGGGAAATTAAAGAAGAATTAGGTGTAGATAATTTTGAAGTATCAGGCGTGATTGATTATGAGGCTTGGCACACTCGCGCCGGCTTCGCGGTTTGCGGCGCAGTGAATTTGATTGAGATAGAAGGGGAAATAAAAATAAGCAATGAACATACCAAGCTAAAATGGATCAATGAAGGCGAAATTGATCAGCATGAATTCGTCTGGCCGGCCATGAGCCGCATGATTAAAAATGGTTTTAGGCGGGCAAAGGCTATGGGAATTATTTAAAAAAATGATAATATCTTTAACATGAAAGCGAAAGAAAGGCAATGGCCTAAAATTTTATTCATTTGCGCCGGAAACGTGGCGCGCAGCCAAATGGCTGAAGCCTATTATAATAGTTTTACCAACTCCCGGGCCGGTTTCAGCGCCGGAGTTTTAGCTTTTACCCCGCTTAAATACGGCCAGCCGGCCGAAGAAGCAATTCAAGCGATGACAGAAGACGGCCTGGATATATCCCAAAATAAAGTTAAATATATTACGGAAAAAATGGTACGGCAGAGCGATAAAGTTATTATTATGTGCCGTCAAGAGCAGTGCCCGGAGTTTTTACTAAAGTCTTCCAAAATAACTTTTTGGCCGGTTGATGATCCTTATGGCACTGACTTGGATAATTTTAGAAAAATCAGGGATGCTATCAAGGCCAAAGTTATTTTACTGATAAATAAACAACCCCAGTCTTAATAAAGGCCGGGGTTGTTAAAATCTGGTTTGATTAGGTTAATTTTTATCAATATGGTTCGCGTTATTATTTATCACGCTATGTTCAATCTCATCTTTAATAATCGGGGCAATCACGTCTTTATGCATATTAAAATCGCAGAAAACCGCTACGGAAAGCACGGTAGTCCACAAGCCGTCTTTATTGCCTTCGGCCGATTGGCAAATATGAGTGGTCTTAAAAATGTGGCCGCTGGTTTTATAGATTTGTTCTCTTTCTTCCCAAGCGCTGTTAGCATCAAATTCAATGCCTAAAGTCGTGGCTAACATGGTAGCGGCCAAGTCTTCGGCATATTCGCCGGTTTTTTTGGCTACTTCGCCGAAAGCATGATGTTCTGACAAATAGCCGTAATTGTTGCCATCGCTTGGCCTGGCCACGCCGATGGCGGCGGAAATTAACCGATTGGGTTCATTAGTCTCGCTTCTGGCCAAAACACAGAAAACTATCTGGCCGGGATAAAGCATTTTTTCGCCTTTTTCTTTGGAAACAATCTGGCAATTTGGCGGTAAAATGCTGGAAACGGTTACCAGATTGTGCTTTTCAATACCCGCGTTCCGTAAAGCCAGCTCAAACGCGGCTAATTTGTCTTTGTGAACGCCTACCCCTTTGGTAAAGAACATTTTCTTGGGTGTGAACATACTTTTGTTGTTCGGTTCAGGGCCTGTTTTTAGCCAGTCCCTTTAGCATAGTTATTATTAATTAATACGCCGAAGCGACGTGATTTTATTATATAGCTAAAAAATCATTTTGCATATAGCAATTTGAATGTTGCCACCTTTAAAAATTAGTTTTAAAAATTAGCTTGACAACAAGTTATTTATAGCTTATTATATAGTTAACCTTAAAAATAAATCCAATCGTTAACGGAAAATAGTAAGAAGCGGACTGGCTTTTAAGCGAGCCGGGGCAGTTGCGAGCCCGGCAAGCCAAGCGTTTCCGAACGCGCTTCCGGAGATTGCCGGCTGAACCTTAAGTAGGCCGGAGCGGTTAGCTACCGCAGGCAAACAGCTTAATGAGCGCTCCGATGTTAAATCGGGGAATCAGGGTGGTACCGCGAGATTTTAAACCTCGTCCTTGAATAGAATTTTTTTCTATTTAAAGACGAGGTTTTTTTAATATCATATGGCAAAAAATCAAATATACACAATCATCAACAGACGCCGTTCAACTCACACTATTTTTTTGAGGCTGTTTGTTAGTGTTTAAAATATCTATAACTTTACAAACTATCAAACGGCCTCAAAATGGCCGTTTTTTAGTTCTTTAAAAATTATTAACTTCAAAAAAGGAGATACTATGGAAATCACCAGGAATGGCCAGGCAGAAAACATTATTATCACGGAAGCCAGCAAAGAACAAGATTTTGACATTAGCGAGCTCACGCGCGGAGAAAATTTATGTTATCGTTCTCCGGAAGAGGTCGATAGTCAGATATCCAATTTTTTAGTGGCAATAAATGAAAGGAAGGAGGTGATTGGATGCGTCGGGTCAAAACTCTATGGTTTAAATATGGAAATAATTTCGCTGATGACCAAAAAAGAATTTAGAGGCCGAGGACTTGGAACTATACTTCTCCAGCGGAAGGTTGAAGAACTTAGAAAGTGGGATAGTCTAAATATTTTTGCGTTGACTACAGAGAATGTAGCCATTAAACTATTCTTCCCTCTGGGGTTCATTGAAGTTGGCATCCAGCTGTTTGGCCCAAAAGTGCTGACTGATTGCCTCGGGTGCTCCAAAAACCGGATGAAAGAAGGTGTTCACCTGTGCAATGAGATCGCGGTTCTTTATCAAAGGTAAAGAATTATGGGGAAATAAAAAAATAAAGGTTATTACTAGCTCAGAATAACAAAAGTCGCCGAATGCTGCCTTACTGACCGCAAGCATAACTCTCGGCCATTTATGCCCTAAAGCGAATATAGAAAGGGCGGATAAAAAAATCCGCCCTTTTTCTTTTATACAGTTTAAGACAAGCTCTAAATCGGACATTACTTTTTGATTATAGTAATTGCTTCGTCTATTAATTCTTGGAAATTTTTATTTTTTAGCCAAATATTTTTTAGTTTTTCTCTGGCGCCGCTGTGTTCGGGATAGCCGGCGTCTTGACACAATATAATTTCATTAAATTCCGGTTCATTCAGCAAAAACGTCAAAGATTCTTTTAAGTTTTCAATTTGATTTTTATTAAGCCCCGCTTTTTTTAAATAATTTTTATAATAATATAAAAATTGCAAATGCATTATTTCATGGCAAATTATCGTTATTGAAAATGGGACACTGTGCCACATTGAAGCCATAAACCAGCCCTCTTTTTCATTGTAGGGGCACATCAGCCCGGTGGTAAAATAACAGCTAAATTTTTCAGCAAACATAGGTCTCTGTGTAATTTTTGAAATAACTTCAAAATATTTTTTTTCAATAATTTTCCATGATTTTTCCAGCGCCTGCATTTCAAGACGCATGATTTTATTCTTATATTTTTTTACAGAATTATTCTCAATATATTTCTCAACTATTTTTTGAGCGCGAGAAAAACTGGCGTGTTCAATCTTTTCTAAAAGCTCATCAGAAATGTGAGCAATTTGATCGCGCCAATTCAAGCCCCAGACTTCCTTGTCTTTTGCAATCAACACCCAGCTCCAAGCGTCTTTATTCAAATTGTAATTAAATTTAACTGTGGCCATATATTTATTTTAGCATAATCTCGTAAATAAGCGACAAAATAAGCGACTCTGGGCGTTAGGTGTCTTGACCTATTTATACATTTATGCTAATGTAAAACTAATTTTGGAGATATGAAAGAAAAATTTTTTTATAAAAAAATTAAAGAAGAAAATATCTCCTGCGTCTTTACCGAACCGGACCGAAAGAGTAAAAACATTGTAATAATGGCGCACGGTTTCCGATCTTCCAGCATCGGTTCGTCCAGGAAATTTGTAACTCTATCCAGAAAGCTGGCAGAGAAAGGAATTTCTTCCTTGCGTTTTGACCAGCCCGGGAGCGGAAATTCAAGCGGGGATTTTTATGACTCGTCCTTTAACGATTGGATTAAAACAATTCAATCTTTTACAAAAGAATATATCGGCAAACAATTTAGAGTCGCCTTAATGGGTGAAAGTATGGGCGCGACCGCGGTTATAGATTCTCTGGAAGATTTGCAAATAAGAAAGAATATTTATGGGATAGCCTTATGGGTGCCTGATCCAAAGATAGACAGACATGAAATTAACGGGAAATATATGGAAGAAGGCGGGCAAAGGGTAAATAAAAATTATTGGGTTGAGGCTTCCAGCCATAACTTTATGAAAAATTTGGTATCTTACGACGGCGACCGTCTAATTATTTATGGAGAAAAAGATGAGCATATTTCGGCCAGCTCAAGAAAAAAGGTAATTATCGCGGCTAAGCGGCCCAGGAGCAAAGTAATTATTTTAAAAGGAGAAAATCATAGCAACTGGTCGTATCCTCAAATGAAAAAAGCAATTGATAATACTGCGGATTTTTTTGTAAACGCGTTAACTGAAAGGCGGCTGTGATTAGGCTGGCTGTAATTTTATGTATATAGGAGCAGAAAAGCTAGAATAAAAAGTTCAGAAAACTTTATTTTTTATTAGCCGTGTCGGCTTTAATTTCACCGACAGGTCGGTGGTAGTTTATTTTAGCTAAGAGATATTAAAGTTAAATTATGCCATATGCGACTATGTTTAATCGCGGTTCAGGAGCAATTTAAAAATTTATTGCTTTTTTTTGGCTCATCAAACCAAATACGGGCACTAATAGTATCACAACAATGAATGAACGCGGCCAAGGGATTCATAATACGCTTAGTTTTATGATAATCATTCTTTTCTCCTTCCACATATTTAAGGGCATTCATTTGTTCATTTGTTAGAGGGATTTTGAGCTTTTTCACAATAATTATCGCCGACTGATAATTTGGATTATTTTTTAGCGGCGTGGAAACTGGCCGACCTCGTTTATCTATGGACATTTTATAGATTTTTTCTAGATCATGAAAAAAAAGAGTATAAAGAATATCTGAAAGCGTGAAATGAAGCCGTCTCTGATTGTTGATCGCTTCATAAAGTAAGCAAGCTATTGACATTGTTTCTATCAAGTGATCAACATATCCGCCTTTCCAATTTTGGTGCTTATACAGACCGCCCGGCGCCGTCTGAAAGCGTTCACTTTCATTTTTTATAATATTTAAAACATACTTACGGTGCAGTGGTTTTATTTTTTTAATCAGCGTATAGATATTTTTTAAACGATTTGTCATAAATTGAGATGGCTACGAAATCCATTTAACTAATTTTTATGATAATAAAAAACCGCTTTAAGACAAATGCAGCGAGGCTGTGTTCAATTCACTCCCTTGGTATAATATTACAAAAATATTTTGAAATAGTAAAGAAATAGTTGAGTGATAGCTGGAATAAATATAAGCTATTTATGTCAATACCAAAAAAAGCCATTTCCGCCGGAGGCGTAATTGTAAGGCAGGAAAATGACAAGTATTTTATCCTTCTCCTTAGGGATGTTCGCTTTCCTGACTGGTATTTTGCCAAAGGCCATGTTGAACAAGGCGAAACGTTGGAGCAGGCGGCGAGGCGCGAAGTTGCGGAAGAAGCGGGGCTGCATTATTTTAAAATTTATTCTTTACTAGGTTCATATGAGCGTTTTGTCGAAAAGGCGAATGAAAATAAAATTATACATTATTTTCTTATGTCGCCGACGCAAGAAGAAATCCCCTCGGAGCTGGATAATAAGAATGTGGAAATGAAATGGTTTCCATTAGAAGAGCTGCCGGTTATGTATCTGCCAGAGCAAAAAGATGTTGTTGAAAAAAATTTAAAGAAGATAAAAAACTCTCTAAATACGAATACTTAGAGAGTTGCCTAAAATGCTAGGCTTAAATAATAGTCACGGCGCTATATGATGGTGCATGTCTGTCAGAGAAATTATCCCGTCGCCCAGATTACGGCCCATCACTTCAACGAGCGTCCCCGCGGGAGTTACAGGGTCCTTTAGCCAGTGGTGTGACCAAACTTGATAGGTCTGGCCAGAGGGTTTTTTCACAATATATTTTCTGGGGTAAAGCCATGAAGCGGTATTGTCAATGATATATGCTTTTATGCAAATTTCCGGAGCTTGGCATGATTTCCTGGCGTATAATATGGCAGGAATTTTTTTTCGCTCATCTTCACTGTAAGTAAAAATAAACGAGATTTTTTGCCCTCGATAGTACACTTTTGTCAGGTCGTATGAGAAAACGGAATTAAGGTAGTCTTGATTTAGGCCGTACATTCGAGCATAGCGTTCCACGTATAAAGACACAATCTCGCGTGTCATTAGATCCAGATCTCCGCTCCGCAAAGCACTTTCAATCGCCTGCTTGCACAAAAGAACGGTTGAACTGCCAAAAATAAGCAGATCAATATCGTTGTCCGATGATTCGCAGCCCAAGCTGGCTGATCCGCCGAGTCCGCACCGATGAATCGTTATTCCGGCTTCCTTGAAGATGTATTTAACAATGCCAACGCGCTGATCGGAGCTAGTGAGCCAATATTCAAGTTCTTGGCGCGTATCAATATAATCAGCAATATGCCCGAAAGGAATCGCAACGGACCATGGATCTACTTGTGCGCATATAGCATACGGTTGTGTCGGAAGCAGGTTCGGCCCTTTATGACGAAGAAATTTTTCATACCGTTTACCTAAGTAAACTCGCTTGCCAGTTTCGTTAGGGAAATACATCGGCCTCCCGAAAATATTATCGCCTTGCAAGTATAAAGATCCAATTGAATAAATCCATCCAGAGTTTGTTATCACGGGACATAATAAATTCATTCTAAATTTCCTTTTCTATAATATTTTTTATTTGTTCGCAAAGATTATTCGTTGTGGCACTTTGATTATTCAAGATTGTATGACTGCATATACATACCAAACCGCCCAGGTCATTCCGTTCATAAGTTGGCCACAAACCATCCCGATGCGCATCAAGCTCTATCAAACGAGCCTTGTCAGCCGTTTTTTCAATCTGCCGGCCGCGATTTTTTGCTCTAATATGTCTGAGCATATTGGCAGATTTAAGATGAATGAAAATCACTTTTCCATATTGGGAAAGTAGTTCAACTTCAGACCAACGAAGCAGGCTGCCGATAAATATTTTTCGTTGAGTTTGTGCAGTTAAGCCTCGTAGTTGCAAGATCAGTTTTAGCGGCTCATCTTCCCAATTTTCTTTAGGCGGAAGAATTATGAGTTTGTCAGCATAATTATCTCCTAAACAACCAAGTTCGCGGTATAATTCAAGAACCTCTTCGCCTTCTTTTTTAAAGATGTGAAGAACGCTTGATTTGCCAGAGCCCTTAAGCCCAATAATCCCAATAAAGAGATTCTGCCCTCTGAACGACAATTTAGGGACCAGGTTATGAAAAATGCGCAGGGTTTTTGAATAAATTCTTTGGCATAGCCGGCATTTTTCAAAGGTGAAATACTCGTCTGTTTTACCAAGCAGGCCCGTTATATATGCCACCGCTTTAAAATGTTTATTAGCCTTGATCTCGGTAAGAATTTGCAAGAGTTCCGAATAAATAGCCCCGCACAGTTGACCCTCATGGCTTCTCCAGATCACATCATCTCCGTAGATCGCAGCAAGCACGCTACGTAGCTCGTCTCGAGTTAATTTGTCTTGGGTAATTGACTCATCGGCAAGAAGAAGTGTTGCGAGAGCAAGAGCAGACTCTTTACGCAATAATTGCGAATAGTGCCCGGAGTAAACTTTCCGGAGAAAAGAACCTAAATTAGTTTCAGAGAACATTTTTTGCCTCCAATCCATTCTCTAAATGAAGCTGTGCCATATAATGATTGATATGTTAGTATAGCTTGTAGTTCTATCGTACATAGACAAGAGATAATATCCCTCAGTTTAAAAATGGAAATCAATTCTAGGCCGTTATTTTTTTTGATTCGCTCTAAAGTGCTTAAACCATCCTCGCCAACATCTTCGCGATCGAAAATGCGAATAACTAGAGTGGGTTTATATCCAAACGGGCGTATAATATCCAGAACCTTTGCAATCGTTTCGCCAGTTGTTACCGCATTATCGACCAAAATAGTGATTTTTGTTTTATCACCAGCAAATTTAGGGCTAGACTCCATTTTACGTGGATATATAATTGAGAGTAGAGTATCTTTACCCAATTTTAACCCATATTCGTAAATTGCTTCAGCTAGTGGAACCCCTTTGTTTGCGATTCCAATAAAATGGACGCTTTGAAATAACGAAATTTGTCTTATATTCCATGTTGATATAGCCATGTCCCGGAACATAAATTTTTGTGGTAATTTTGGCAGGCGAACCGTATAAGGAGATACCCTGCCATTTTTGAAGGTTACTTCATTAAATTGGTAAAATCCATAACGAAATAGGCTGGACGCTTGGTTTGAATTCATACATTTTTATCCTTATTTGGAATAGAATTGTTAATGTCCAATTTTTAATTTGTATTTGATGTAATCTTAGTGCATTAATAAAATTTGTCAAGCATAGTCTATATTTTGGCCATGCATATTATGTAAGTTAGGTAAAATAATCTCTTTCCGACTTATCCACACCCCCGGCTTGACAGAATACGCGGAATGAGCTAATGTAAAAGTGTTAGTCAGAATAACACTTTTACATTATATGAAAAGGCGATTATTCGGTAAATTTAAGCTAGGCTCTTGGAGCTTATTTAATAAGATAGGAGTAATAAGCCATAATTTAAGCTAATTAAAATCCACTATATTAAGGTGGGTTTTTTGTTTTCGTCACTTTGTCATTCCCGCGGCCTTCAGTCCCCGCGAAAGCGGGGAAGGAATCCAGAAAAAATATTCGGTTAAAATTAAATTCTTTCTGGATCCCCGTTTTCACGGGGATGACGAATTTATGACTTTTTAGACAACATGGAAAGAGGGAATCCAGAAATGACAACTTTTAATTTAATTTTAAGATTTGATTGTTAAAATTATTTTATAAGTTGTTATTCGTAATAACAATTTTAAAAAAATAGAACTTTGAAAATTTGTAAAAATTTTATTAATCGTGTCGGAGGCGCGTGCAGATAGAGTTAGGTATTAATAAGGTAAGTAGGTTTGAGGAGAAATTTTCGAAAATGTAAATAAATTACGGAGGTGAAATCATGTTAGCATTGGCTAAGGAGTTAGATAGTTTGGGGAAAGCGGAAACCTACAGTTTGAGAACGGCTCGCATTATCGGTACCGGAAGTTTTGTTCCGCCTTATGAGGTGGACAACAAGATGATATCCAGTATGTACACCAGCAGGGATCCAGGCTGGATTGAAAGTCGTACCGGCATCCATGCAAGGCGGCATGGTTTCAACTATGAAACCATGACTATGAGAGACGGCTATTACGATAATGACATTGCCGAGAAAGCCGCCAAGAGTGCCCTTGATAACGCAGGGATCACCGCCAAGGAACTGGATATGATTATCAGGGTTACTTGTACGCCGGAATACCTCTTTTTCCCTGACGCGGGATGTGTCATGCACGAAAGGTTAGAAGCAAGTAATGACTGTGCCGCGTTAACTATTCCGGCAGGTTGTGGCGGTTTGGTGTATGCCCTGAAAGTTGTTGAGGGTATGATTAAAGGAGGTAGCGTCAACAAGGTGTTGATAGTTGCTTCCAATTCCGTTTCTTCTTATATCGACTTCGACCAAAAGGAGCGGGACAGCCTTAACGCCTATATTTTTGGCGACGGAGCCGGAGCAGTTGTTATGCAAGGGGAGGATAGCAGTAACGGTAAGTTGAATACCCCCGGTATAATAGCAAGCTATTGGGGAGCGGATCGTTATCGCGATCCAATGTTGTACCCGGCCGGTGGTTCTCGTAATCCTACACGGATTTCTAACGTTGAGGACCATTGGTATAAAATGGATGCCAAGGCCGTGAGAGTTGAAGCTCCAAAGCTAATGTTGCGTGCCATCGGCGGTCTGCAAAAAGCTTGTCCTTTCTTGTTGCATGAGGTTGATTGGTTTTTATTTCATCAGGCTAATCTGCGGATACTGGAGGATCTAAGTAAGAAGGCAGAAATACCGATGGAAAAAATTTTAATCAATCTCGATAAGTATGGCAACACCAGTGCCGCTTCCATCGCGATCCTTCTCGACGAGGCGGTAAGAGAAGGAAAAATAAAGCGCGGCGATCTCCTTCTACTGTCAGCTGTCGGGGCCGGATGGCAATACGGTTCCTTTCTCATTAGGTGGTAGACCCACCTGCCCTTTTTAACATTCAATTGCCTGTCCCTTAGGAAAATGATATGATATCAAAGTAAATCATATTAAATTCCTAAGGGATTTTTTTATGGATGTTTATAATATTTTATTATTTGCAACTTCAATACTTAATTTTATATTGGGGGTTTTGATATTTTCACGATCAGCAAAGAAAGCGGTTAATTTGTCTTATGCGGGCGTTTGCTTTTTCGTTGGCTTGTGGGCTTTTGTTTTGGCAATGTTTCGTTATACCTCGGATTTAAAGCAAGCGCTTTGGTGGATGAAGTTTTCTTATATGGCGGCGACCGGACTCGCTTGTTCTCTTCTGTATTTTGTGCTCCATTTTCCCAATGGGAAAAAATTGAAATGGAATAAAAAAATTTTTATTTTTATTCCCGCTATCGCGATTTTTTTCTTTTTGTTTGCGCCAACTTTTTTAACCAAAGATGTTATCGTCCAACCATGGGGCAAAGACGTTATTTTGGGTAATTGGGAAAAAATAATTTTCGCTTTATATTTTGTTACTTTTTTCTTCGGCTCCACGGTTATTATATGGTATAAACATAAGTATGCCTCTGGCGTTATGCGGGTGCAGTTGCTTTATATTTTACTTGGTCTTTCCGTGCCCGGGACGTTTGGCATATTTTTTAATTTAGTACTGCCATTTATTGGCAATCATAAATTGATTTGGTTGGGGCCGCCTTTTTCTGTATTCATGGTAGCCATGATAGCCTACGCCATCGTCGTGCACCGGTTGATGGACATTAAATTAGTGATGAGGAAATATTCGGTTTATCTGTCGTCTTTGTCCGTAATTATTTTGGCCGCTATCGGCATTAAGTATGTGTTTGACCGCTACCTGGCGCTCTATACCGATTGGGCGGACTTCTTTATTCTGCTGGCGGCTATTTCCGTGTTTCTGCCCATTAAAAATTATTTTTACCATCTGGCCAACCGCTACTTTTTCTCCTCCTTGTACGACGCGCGGCAGGTGATCGTGAGCTTAAGCGACAAACTGCGCTCCACTTTGGAAGTGGAAAAGATTTATCAATTTATTTCCGACACTCTGACTAACGCTTTTCATGTTAAAGCTCTGGGCATTTTAAATTATGATGAAAAAAACCAAAGTTTCGGCATTTTGTATAATCGGGGTTTTAACACTTTCGGCCAGACGGTTTTCCCCAACGACCCGGAGCTGTTTAAATTGTTTCTGGCGCCAGGCGAGTCGGTGATCGTGGAAGAGCTGAAGCAGACGCATTATGAAAAGCACAGGTTTATTATTGACTTGCTCATGAAATTAAAAGTGGAAATTATCACGCCGCTTAATTTAAAAGATAAAACCATCGGCTTGATCGTCTTAAGCGCCAAAGAATCCGGGGATATGTATAATGAAGAGGATCTGCAAGTGCTAAAAGCCGTGGGGTCGCAGGCCGCCATCGCCATTGAAAACGCCTTGCTTTATGAAGAGAGCAGAAAATTCGGCATTAGGCTGGAAAAAGAAGTGGAAAAAGCCACGCGCGATCTGCGCAAAGCCAATGCCCAGCTGAAAAAATTAGATCAGGCCAAGTCGGATTTTATCTCCATCGCCTCGCACCAACTGCGCACGCCGTTAACCGTGATCAAAGGCTATATATCCATGATGCTGGAAGGCAATTTCGGCGAGCTGACCGAGCCGGAAAAAGATTCGCTGGAAAAAATTTACGAGTCTAACGAGCGGCTGATCAACCTGGTGGAAAATCTCTTAAATATCTCGCGCATAGAATCCGGCCGCTTGCAGTTTGATTTTAAGCAAGTGGATTTGGCTAAAATGGCGGCCAGCGTGGTGGAAGAGCTGGCCGGCAATGCCAAAAAGAAAAATTTGATTTTAGAGTACCAGCCGCCAGCTAAGCCTCTGCCCAAACTCAAGCTGGATGAAGAGAAAATCAGGCAAGTGGTCATGAACTTAGTGGACAACGCCA
>JAUSGE010000036.1 GCA_030649205.1 bacterium | reverse complement strand
ATCAATATTAGCATATTTTTTAGATGTTTTTATTCCAATATCCAGCTCCCACATTCTCCTTTTATATTTTTTCATATTTTGCACTCCATAGTGTCAACTGTAACATGGACGAGTGCAACCCCTTGGCAAATTATTTATTATGTGATATATTATTTTGTTAAGTAAATTCGTTCCTTTAACCGCTACCCGTAAACAACCATAAAAATAAGGAGGAAAAACATGACAATACCTGAAATCGGCAGGGGATACATCGCACGAGCGAAGTTCAAGGCGAATAAGTATTTCCAAAACGTCATTATAGTAAATCCGCCTGAACCATCTCTTAATAAATCTTGCGTCCTTAATCTTACGGATGGGGATACAAGAACCATATGTCAGGTGATATTTTACGCGGTAGAAAAAACATCAGTCCGCGATACTTTCAAGGTAATGGGAAGCGATGACTTCGGCAGAGATTTCGTCGGCTACCTAAATTCTAAGCAAGAAACCGGACATCTGATCTTTCTCAACAATGATTTTTAAAAAATCTGATTAACCTTATTTGTTCTTTGTTTAAAGTCCATAGGTAAAGTTCCTATGGATTTTTTGATTTCTTTTCGTTTTTGCAAAGCAACATTCAGTCAATTCAGCTTTTTTATTTAAAGAACATTTTCATCTTATCCCCCTATGTCCCCCTTTACAAGGGGGATTTACGCTAGCGCGTTGGCGCCGGCCGAAATTTCCGCGATCTCGGCCGTGATGCCGGCCTGCCTGGCCTTATTGTAGGACAATGTCAGCTCTTTTACCATGTCCCCGGCCGCTTCCGTGGCCTGATGCATGGCGCTCATGCGCGCGCTATGCTCGGCCGCGTTGGATTCCAGCAATGCCTGATAAAGTTGAATTTCCAACAGCCGCGGCAGCATCTCATCTAAAACCTCGGCCGGGCTTGGCTCAAAAATATATTCATAATTAAACTGATCGTGCTGTAAATATTTTTTTTCTTTTTCTACGATAAATTTTTGGTCCAAGCCCAGCCGGCTGTCCGCGCCGGTGATGCCTAATGACTGGCCGGTTTCCTTAATATCTATGGGTAAAAACTGTTTTACTCTGGGCAGCTGCTTAGCGGCATTAATGTAATCCGTGTAAGCCACCATAATTTTATCATACTTGCCGGCCAAATAATCTTTAATAACCATCTGCGCCAAAGGTACGACTTCGCTGACTTCATTAATAAAATCCAGTTTGGGAAAATCAGCCACTACTTCGTAGCCAAAATTTTTATGCACCACCGCCCCCTTTTTGCCGATTAGAAAAAACTCGCCGGCGGATTGATGCGACTTAACCGACTCAATGGCTTTTTTAATAATGGCCGAATTAAAACCGCCGCATAACCCGCGGTTGGCCGTAATTAAAATTACGGCCACTCTTTCCAGCTTATTTTTTTGCTCCAGCAGAGGATGCAATGGCCGGCCGTCATGGCCGTTGGCCGCTTTGGCCAAGTTTAAAACCGTGGCCCAGCTTAAATTGGCATAGGTTCTGGTTTTCAGCGCCGCTTCAATGGCTTTGCGCATTTTCGCGGCCGACACCAACTCCATGGCGCGGGTAATCTTCTTGGTGTTGCCAATTGACTTAATCCTGTTTTTTATGTCTCGGCTTGATGCCATATTCCCCATTGTCATTGCGAGGAGCGCCAGCGACGAAGCAATCTCCGGTTAATCGGAATAAACCTGAGATTGCTTCGCTCCTTTCAGTCGCTCGCAATGACAGTAAAAAAATTATTTTATTAAATAATCTAAACCTGATTTATAGTCTCCTATCAGCTCTTTCATCTTTCTTTCCAGCTCATCATTCAGATCTTTCTTCTCCGCAATTTCTTTTAAAACATCGCCGCTGGCGGCCGCGTATTTATACAACCCGATTTCAAAATCGCTGATTTTTTCCACCGGCACGTCATCAGCCAAACCGTTGATTAGGGCGTAAAAAATTAACACCTGATTGGCCACCGGCACGGGAGAATATTGTGCTTGTTTAAATATTTCCTGCAGTCTCTTGCCGCGTTCCAACTTTTCTCTGGTGTCTTTATCCAGATCCGAACCGAACTGGGCAAAAGCGGCCAGCTCGCGGTATTGCGCGGCTTCCAGCTTCATCTTGCCGGCGACTTTTTTCATAGCCTTAATTTGCGCCGCGCTGCCCACGCGGGAAACCGATAATCCGGCATCAACCGCCGGACGGCTGCCCTGATAAAACAGTTCCGGCATTAAATAAATCTGCCCGTCGGTAATGGAAATAACATTGGTCGGAATATAGGCCGACATGTCGCCAGCCTGGGTTTCAATAATGGGCAAAGCGGTGATCGAGCCGCCGCCGTAATCTTGATTTAATTTACAGGCTCTTTCCAATAATCTGGAATGCAAATAGAACACATCGCCGGGATAGGCTTCGCGTCCGGGCGGACGGCGCAAGAGCAGGGATATTTCGCGGTATGCCGCCGCGTGTTTTGACAGGTCGTCATAAACTATCAGCACATCCTCGCCCTTGTCCAAAAAATATTCAGCCATGGCCGTGCCGGCATAAGGGGCGATGTATAACAGCGACGCCGGATCGGACGCGCCGGCCAGCACCACTGTGGTGTATTCCAGCGCGCCGGCTGACCGCAGTTTAGCCACGATGCCGGCCACTTTTGACTCTTTCTGGCCGATAGCCACGTAGACGCATTTCATGTTTTGGCCTTTTTGGTTGATGATCGTATCAATGGCAATGGCGCTCTTGCCGATCTGGCGGTCGCCGATAATCAGTTCGCGCTGGCCGCGGCCGATCGGAATAATCGCGTCAATGGCTTTAATGCCGGTCTGCACCGGCTGATTAACCGACTGGCGGGTAATCACGCCCGGCGCGATTTTTTCCACCGGATAATATTTATCCGCCGCGATTCCGCCCTGGCCGTCCAGCGGCTGGCCCAAAGCGTTAACCACGCGGCCGATTACGGCCTGGCCCACCGGCACTTCTAAAATTTTTCTGGTACAGCTGACCTGGTCGCCTTCTTTAATTTTGGCATAATCGCCCAGAACAATCGCGCCGACCCGGTCTTCTTCCAAATTCAACGCCACGCCGGAAACCAAACCGGCCGCGGTTTCAAATTCCAGCATTTCCGACATCATGGCGTCCGCCAGGCCGGAGATTCCGGCAATGCCGTCGCCTACTTCAATCACCCGGCCGACCGTCCGCTCCTCCAGAGCGGGTTTAAAATCAGCAATCTGTTTTTTAAGTTGTTCCACTATAAAATCTTTGGTAGTAGACATATTATTCTATGTCATTGCGAGCGACTGAAAGGAGCGAAGCAATCTCACGTACTTGAAACTTAACCGGAGATTGCTTCGTCGCTGGCGCTCCTCGCAATGACAAAAAGATAATTTTAATTATTTAACTAATTTCTCTTTCAATTCCAGCAAACTGTTCTTTAAGCTCCCGTCCAGCACCTTATCTCCGTATCTTATCACCACTCCGCCCAGCAGGCTTGTGTCAATTTTTTCAGCCAGCGCCGCTTCTTTGGCGCCGGACGATTTAATAATATAATTTTTTAGTAATTTAACCAGTTCTTTATCCAAGCCGCGCACGCTGGTGATTTCGGCTTCAACAAGGCCGTTTTTTTCATTCCACAATTTACCAAACTCTTCAATAATTTTTTCTTCTTGCCCCAACCGGCCCTGCTTACCCAGCAATTCAACGAAATTTTTTATTACGGCCTTAGCCTGGCTGGCCGGTTGGCCGTCAACAGATTCCAGCAGACATAAAGCGAATTGTTTAGGAGTGATTTTCATTTTATTTTGACATTCTACCCTGCTTTAGCAGGCTGTTATGGATTTACAATATCTAAAAACTCTGGCTAAAGCCAGGCAGAAAAAATAGTAGTTACTTTATAACCCTCCTAATTATCTCCTTATCTTTTTTCTCGTCCACCTGCTCGCCCAATATTTTTTCCACCGAAGCGACCACCAAATCCGCCACTTCCCGCTTAATTTCTTTTAAGGTTTGGGCTTTTTCCAGTTGCATTTTGGCTTTTTCCTGATTAATAATCTCGCCGATTTCTTCTTTGGCTTTATTGAGCATCTCTTTCCTTTTGCTCTCGGCCGCTTCTTCCGCCGCTTGCAATACCGCCGCGGCCTCCAGCTTTGAAGCGGCGATAATTTTTTTATGCTCTTCTTCGGCCGCGATCATTTTTTGATCTATCTTTTTGGCGTCAGCCAGGCTTTTTTCAACGGTCGCGGTCCGGTTTTTCATAACGCTGATAATCGGCTTTAAAGCAAAATAATACAGCACCGCGAACACAATGCCAAAGTTAATAATCTGGGCGATTAGCAATTTTATGTCAATATGAAAGGTGGAAATTAAAGTATCCATATGCTTCTGTCATGGCGAGGAGCGTTTCTATTTTTGTCATTCTGAACGGAGCGGAGCGCAGTGAAGAATCTATTATAGATCTTTCCCCCGCGTCTAGCGCGGGGTCAAGATGACAAATTAGTTTTGGTCGCTCGCAATGACAATTAATAATAATTTCGCGCGGAGAGGCTAGCTGATAGTCTCCCCATAGCCAAACTACTATTTAATAGTAAAGGCAATAACCAAAACGTAAATGGCGATCGCTTCCACCAGAGCGGCAATTAACAGCATCGGCGTCATAATCTTATCAGCCGCTTCCGGATTTCGGCCGATCGCTTCCATGGCTTTGGAGCCGATCAGTCCCAGGCTTAAGGCCGGTAAAATCGTGCCGATGGCGATCGCTAGGGCCTTGGCAAACATAATGTCCATAGTGTTTGTAAATTAAATTTATTAATTATGTATTTTATATATGAATTAATGTTCCGCGTGCGCCGCCGTGGCCATGGTCATGTAGGATAAAATTAAAATGGAAAACACCAAGGCTTGAATCAAGCCGACCAATATTTCCAAAAATATAAACGGGATAGGCGCGCCGAAAGCGAATAAAGCCGCGATGGAAGCCAGGAGCACCTCGCCGGCGAAAATATTGCCGAACAACCGGAAAGACAGGCTGGCCACTTTGGAAATTTCCGCCACGATTTCTATAATGCCGATAAAAGCATTAATCGGATTAGCCAAAATAACCGCCGGATTGGCTTTGATTTTTTTCGGTATTTCCAAAAATGATTTGATATTGACGAACTTATTAAAATAGCTCCAAACGCCGATGGCGATCACGCCGAAAACGTGGCTGGCGATCACGCCGAAAACTGCCAAGGCGATGGTAGTATTAATGTCGGCTGTGCCGCCGCGAAACCAGGGAACGAAAATTCTCTCTCCATGCTCTACGACAATCTGCCCGATTGAGCCGATGCCGGGCAAAAGCCCCAGCCAGTTGTTCAGCAGAATGAAAATAAAAAAACTGAAAATCAAAGGGAAAAATTTATATGATTTTTCCCGCGACCCGGTGACTGAATCAGCCAAACCCAGCAAGGCTTCAATAATCGTTTCAAAAAAATTCTGCAAGCCGCGGGGAATCAATTTAATTTTATTTCTTAAAAGCAGGCCGAAAATAATAATAACAAAAACCACCAGCCAGGAATTGATTAAAGAATTGGTAATATTAAAACTGCCGATTTGATAAATCGGCTCGGCGAAAAGCGTGTGCTCAATTATAATGTTTTCTCCGGACATTTACGGCTTCTTAATTTTTTTATTTCTACCCGGCTTTAGCCGGCGTTACGGCTTCTTAATTTTTTTTAGCAAACTCACAATTGATATTACAAAACCCAAAAAAACCAGGGAGGCGAACAGCCAGGGTGCGGAATTGAATTTTTTATCCAGCCACCAGCCGGCCAGCCCGCCTAAAATCACCGGCGTCACGATTTGGCCCACAAACTTTTGCGAGCCGTTAGCCGCCGCCAGCCACCACTTGGCGTCTATTTTTTTCTTGCCGTTGTTATCAGCTGTTGCCATAATAAGCGCGGTTCGGCTAATAATTATATTTTACAGGCAAACTCCGAAATGTCAAGACGGACGGAGTCTCAACAAACAAAGTCTCAACTTTATTATTCCCGTTCCATTTCCGTCATCCCCGCGAAAGTGGGGATCCAGAAAAAAAATCTTAATAGCCGCCTTCTTTATAAGCTAACCATTCGTAATTTAAAACATTTTATTTAACCTTAGCAAAAATAACCGCAATATCTTGACTTTTTATTAATTTTATGATTAGATGAAACGTTAGTCGTTCATTAAAAACTTATCTTACTACACCCCCTTTAGCAAAGGGGGCTAGGGGATTTTATATTCCTTACACCCCCTTTATCAAAGGGGGCTAGGGGGATTTTATCTTTTGGCGATAATTTTAGAGAAAGGAGAAAAAACTAATTAGGCAGTAGGGATTGACAGTGATAAAATTTTAACAGAATGGGAGAAAAGGAATGAAAAGAGGAATTTTGGTTGTTTTAGCTGGGCTATTTTTTATGGCTGCGGGTATCGGCATTGGCATCAGCATAATGCGGCCGGATGGGCCAAGCGGCGATCAACGCCAGTCTGTTGCGGCTACCGATGACCGGGTCGTATCAGACCAAGCGAAGCCGGCGGTGGACGAAGGTAAATCCCCTGCCGAATATGTCGGAACCGCCAAAACAACGGATAAAAAAACCGGGCAAGTAACTATTGATGTGTCCGGCATTTTCGGAAAGAACTAAACTTTATTTAAAGGAGAATTTGTAATGAAAAAAATTATTTTTGCTTTTGCTTTTGTATTGCTGTTAGGCTTCGCGCAAAGTTCGCTGGCCGCTCCTTTGTCAACCGTTGAGCAGGAACAGTTAACTCAATTTCTTAAATCCAAAGTGAATACCGTCACTTTGGATTTCCATCCGATTGTTAACGGCCAAGACACTTGGCAACCCGGCCTATCTTTCCGCATCCAAAAACCCAATCCGATTAAAACAATAGAGTTGGATGCAGGCAAATACAACTTATATGTTTTTGCCGGCGACAATGGGGAAACCTATTTTACAAGCAAGGTAAATCCCTTGGTTGTTGAAGTTTTGGAAGGCATAAAAAATAAGGTTAAAATTCAATTCGTGCCTTACCATGCTTTGCGGGTGCCTGTTGTTATTGATGCGCCGCGCGGAGAATACGAAGAAGGCCACTATTATGAGGTGAGAATATTAGGCTATGGTGATGAGAGTGGTAATTACTATGGCTTCAGTGAAAACGACTATGCTTTTTATCAAAACGGCAAGTTGTCGTTTCATGTTTGGGCATACTCTCCGTATGATACTCAATCCGTGTTATCCGCCCGTGTTACGGATAAGAATGGAGTGGAAAATAACATGAAATTTAATTTCAACATTATGGATATTGTTGAAGACGATTTCGCGCCCATCACTCTTGATCCAAAAACCGGCGAGCTGGAAATTGAAGTGGGATATGCCGACGAGATGGCGTCAGGTCTGACTGTTAAGCCAAGTCCAAACACGCCGGCCGCTAAACAAATAGCCGCTGGGACGACTATGACCGCCACGGCTGAATTTACTCTCATGGCTGTTAACGCCGATTACCGCGTGCGTGAGATAGAACTGGAACTGCCCTCAACAGCCGCGGCTTGCAGTACCAATGGCGCCGCCTTGTTTGATAATGCCTCTGAAGTTTTAGTAGGCAGAAGTACTTTTACCGGTGGCATGGACATGAGCACTATAGCATACGCCACTTTTAGCGGACTTAACTTTCAGATTCCTAAAAATTCCGCTAAAAGCTTAATAGCCGCTTTGAATTTTGTGAATTGGGCATCTATAGACATCACACTCCAAAATCGGACGGATATTTAAATCCGAACAAGGAATAAGAAAATTTATTTGTATTTAAATAATTCACAAAGTTGTCTGTCGTTTCATCAATATCGCTGATGGTAAAGTTATGTGTGACTTTTGA
>JAUSGE010000035.1 GCA_030649205.1 bacterium | reverse complement strand
TCAAAAGTCACACATAACTTTACCATCAGCGATATTGATGAAACGACAGACAACTTTGTGAATTATTTAAATACAAATAAATTTTCTTATTCCTTGTTCGGATTTAAATATCCGTCCGATTTTGGAGTGTGATGTCTATAGGTGTCATTACCCTTTATGACAGCTACATCGTAAAACGATAGGGCTACGCTTTGGCCGAAACTATGGTTTGTTAAAAATAGCAAATACCCCTTTCCTCTAACTTTATCATATAACTCCTTATAAACTTTCTCTGCTTTATCTTCAGACACTAAACGGATAGAAATACCGTTTTCTTTCACTTCTTCATATTTATAACCATAACCACCATCTTTATCAGGGAATAGTCGTTTAACGTATAAAAAATCAATCTTGCCGCCAGTAGACTCTTCTAACATATTAACGATGACTTGAGAAAAATCAGCAATATTAACATTGCTGGCGGATGGATTTTGAATATTTTTTGCTGGCTCCAGTTTCTGTTTAGAATTTTTTCTCGCCACGTTTTTTAAGTATAACAAACTGCCGCCAAGTAAAAATAATAAAATTATTAGAAGATAAGTTTTATTCATATTTTGTATCTATTGAGCTAATACTTTTTTTAGTTTTTTTACTATCCTAGCCAGACCTTTAGTCAGTTGTTTTTCTTTATAAAACCAAAACCAATTCATTACTTCGATAATAGCGTTTTCCTTGATTTGAATAAATAAATCATCATTCTTGGCGTCATAATAGGTTAGAATGTCTTTCAAAAATTGGTCATTGGTTTTTTTATTGAAATCAGCCAGACCTATAAAATCCATTGCCGGAATTCCAAGCCCCATATCTGACCAATCTAATATGCCAGTAATGGTTTTTTTGTTTGGGTTCCAAAGAATATTGTTGAAATTTAAATCGCCATGAATAATTGTTGTTGGTTTTTCAAAATTTCCGGGATTTTTGGCGATTGTTTTTAACCTGGCAGTGAGATTTTTACATTCGTCAGTATTTAAGTATTGAGATATTGGTTCAGGGCAAGATCTATAGTCATTTTTTCTCATAACTAAATACCCTGTCTCAAAATTAATTTGTCTGTCTTTGTAGCTATGAAGAGCTTTTAAAAACAAGCCGAGTTGCCTAGCAATTTTGAGCCGGTCTTTGTTTGTAAATTTTTCAATATTAGTTGGGTAAAATGGCGTGCCAGGCATCCTTTTATAACCAATGAAACTATGTTCTATATATTTTGGCTTTGGTACGTTGAGGGGCGATACTTTAGAAAACGAAACTAAAAAATTTATCCGTTTTTCCATTTTTTCTCTTAAAATATGGTTTCTGGGAAATCGAAAAATCCATTTTTCATTAACCTCGATAATCTGACTTTCGGCGCCTTTATTTATAACTTTATATGAATTGACCTTAAGGCCCGTAGTTTTGTGTATGCTTTCAATTTTTTCTTTCGTAGATAACATGTTTTGTATAATTATAAATCAAATTTTTTCTGCGCCTCCTTCAAATCACAAACCTTGCAATTGCCACAAAGATAAAAATCTTATTTCGCACAACTATCCAATAGCGGTATTTTAAAGTTATTGCGGCTTTCCCCTGGATTCCCGCCTTCGCGGGAATGACAAAAGGTTGATTATTTCCCAACTATCACTACAAACTCGCCTTTCTGGTCATTTTTGTCAGCAGTTATTTTTTTAATTATACTTTCTAAACTTCCCCGATAAACCGTCTCATGCATCTTTGACAGTTCTCTCACTACAACCACAGATGTTAGGTTAGTTTTTTTTGATATTTGTAATTTGTCATTTGAAATTTTATTGGATATTGGATATTGGTTATTGTCTGGCTTTGCCAGATCTGGCGTAGCCAGAGATATTTTCTCAAGCTCCTCCAAAAATTTTATTATCCGATGTTTAGATTCATACACTACAACAGGAAATTCACTCTGAACAATCTTTTTTATAAACGTCTGCCGCCCCTTTTTATGCGGCGGAAAGCCCATGAAAATAAATTTGTCGGTCGGAATGCCGGAAATGGACAAGGCCGCGGTTACGGCCGACGGGCCGGGCACGGATTCTATTTGCGCCTCGCCGTCCAATTTTTCCAAAACTGCCTGAATTAATTTCCCCCCCGGATCGGAAATGCCCGGCGTGCCCGCGTCCGACACTAAAGCCAGATTTTTTCCGCCGGCCAGAATAGTTACAATCTCATTGACTTTAGCCTCTGATGAATGCTGATGATAGGAAATGGCCGGAGTCTTGATATTATAATGCGCGAGCAGTTTCGCCGTTACCCGCGTGTCCTCGCACAAAATAAAATCAACTTCGCCCAAGACGCGAAGCGCTCTTATGCTGATATCTTCAAGGTTGCCGATCGGCGTGGCCACGATGTACAATACGGACATAGAAATTAATTCCTAATTTCCAATTCCCAATATCCAATAAAATGTCTAATGCTTGGATGTCCAATTACCTAAATTTTAGTTTTAGACATTAAAAATTCAGATTTTTGTTGTCGTAGCTTCGCTAGATCTCGCGGAGCGATGAGAAATTAGAAATTAGATATTGGAAATTTTTAACTTACATAATCTCTTCCTTCCGCTCCTTAACGTATTTGGTCCATTCTTCCGCGATGTCCACAAACACTTTAAACGGCGCTTCAATGATAAAATCCAGAATGAAAACCAAAAAGTTAAGCCGGGTAAATTTTTCATTAAGCCAGCGCCCCACTTCAATTATCGGCACGTAGAAAAAGTCCATAATAAATGAAAGGATGTTTTGCCGCCGCTCCACAATGTACATCTCGCGCGCCACTTTTCTGATGCGCAGGCTGAAAAAACTGACTAAAGTCAGAAAGAATAAAAAGATAATCACGCTGACAAAAGTAAAATTTATTTTATCCAAAATATAAATCACCAAGCCGAAAGTTATAACAAAAGTTACCGAGTAAAAAATGGCGAAGGCCGCGCCGATGCCGCGCCCTCGCTGGGACGGCTGCCTTAAAATAATCGGCTCTTTTTTCTCTTTCTCCTTAAAAACTATCTCTTCAACCCCGTGGATAATTCTTGAGGTATTGGCCTCGGACGGCGTCCGGGTGAATAAAACGATAAAAAATAACAGCAGCGGCGGAAAAGTTATATTAATCGCCAGGGAATTGTAGTTTAAAATTTCACCCAGCCACAGAGTCACCGGCACCTCCAAAATAACAGCCAGCACCATTTTAGTTAAAAATATATAAATAATGCTTCGGAAAGCCGCGCGGCGCAGCTTCCCTTTGGATTGGGCATATCTTTTTTCCGTAAATTTTTTTATCAAGCGGGGGAAAGCTTTGGGATCCTGGCTGAAATCCTCGTACACTCCCACCGGGTCGTCCTCAATCACGTCGTTTAAAATGGTGAAGTAAACGCAGTAGCGGTTAATAACCTTATTCATCTGCGCGGCCAAGGGATGGTTGAGCTGAACTTCAATCGCTTCTTTAAGCGCTTCAAGATGGCTGGCTAAATATTTTATTTCCCCGTCGCCGGCGCGCGCCCAATCGGCATTATAATATTTAATCAGTAAAAATCCCAGCATGTCGCTGTCAAACCTCATAAAAATCCGGTGGATGCTGATATAAATCTGGATTTCCCGGTCCTTTTGGTAAATTGAATCCGGCGGCAAGACAATATGCTTGGACAAAAAATCATACATATTGCCGACGGCGGCTTGGCGAATCTGGTTAAGGTTCAATTTTTCTTCTATTTCCGAGGCGGCCATGGCTAAAACCCATTTGTTAATTTCGTGCCGTTGCTTTTCCGCGGCCAGCTTGGGCAGAACCAACTGCCTCAATTTCAAATATTTTTCTATGATCGCGGCCACTTCTACGATTTTCGTTTCCGGCAATTTATTGTTGGGCAGATAGCCGGCGCGAATCAATTCAACCAACAGGGTTTTACCGATATCCTCGGCTTTAAGAATCTTTAGCGGCCCTTCAATAATTATTTGCCTTTTTAAAATTCTTAGAATCGCGCCTTTGCGCAATAAATATTCTTCTTTGTAATCCACCGAGTTGCGGATTTTTTCATAATAAAAAGACAGCCGGGAAATCAGCTCGGAAACTCTTATCTTGGGCGCGTCATCGTCCTCCGTTTCGCTTTTATTCTGTTCGCGGTAAATTATCTGGAATAATTTCTTGGTATTTTCATTTGGCGTAAAAACCGCTTCCTCTTTCTTGGTCAGCGTGGGGTTTATGGGCATATCTTAAGCTAAATCTTAGCTAAATTTAATAATTTTATCTTAACATTTATTCAAAAAAAAATCAAACTGACAAAAGACGTCCGATGTCTTAGGGGCATCGGACGTCAATAATTAAAGGGTTGATTGTTTTCACTAAACTTATTTATATTTATTTAGTTCGGCTAATATAGCTTCTTGGCTAGGTTGATTGTAAACCGAGTTGTCAGTATAATCGGCGCTCATTATTTTATATATTTCTTCAACTCATTTAAAATCGCCTTTTGGCTGATTGAATTATAAATAGATAATGATGAATCTTGCATTGCGCTTGTGGCAGTAGATTTAAAAGTATTAATTGCTCTCGCATTCCAATAACATCCGAGATTGTCCCTGCAGTCAACGCCAAAATTGCATTGCGATGCGTCTGCCTGACACTTTTTATTATCCGTTTGAGCAGAACGCCAACATTCAAATGATGAATCAAATCCACCATTAATTATGCCTTTGGATTTTAAACACTCATTTACTTTTTGGTAGGCGTCATAACAATTAAAAGTGCATTTTTCACGCGTCTGATCCTGCTCATGATAGATAGCGCTTTCAATAGTTGCGCCCGTATTTACATTACCGGAACACCATTTTGGACAACCTGTTTTATCAATATTTACTCGTCCCCAAATAGAGTCCGTACTGAAAAAAACAGTTCCGAGATTAGCATACTCATCGCCCAAATCAGCGAACGCGTGACCAAATTCATGTATAATTGTGGACAGTGGCCAATTCATTCCAGTAAATAGCCATTTTGGATTATCGTCAAAATATGCTTTCGGAGTAGAAGTGGTAGTATTTTTAATTACTGCCACTAAATCATACCCGGCACATTTAGCAACCATGTCTTTCCAATAAAAAGGCGCCGGGCCAGTAAACGGGTCTACTCCTGCCGGCTGCAATGAACCAATTCTGTCTATTCTGTAAAAATTTATTCCTTTTGAGTTTGATTTTAAAGGTTCTGGAGTTAGAAGAGTCTGAATAAGTTGGTTAACATCATTTGTGAATTTGCTAATATCAGCATATCCATCCGCCACAAATACAATATCTAGCTTATTTGATGAATCGCCATTGTTTATCACCCCAACGCATTTACCTTGATCTATTTTCCCCAATAAATCATCATTTTTAACTTTAATATTTAGGCGAATATCTTTGCCGGCAGCAACATTTGTACTAAACCATCTTTCCCACACATTTAATCTAATATCATATACCCCCAACCATGATTTTGGCGGAGTGAATGTAACTTTTATTTGATTTAAAGGGCAAACTTCCACACTATAAAATTTTATATAATCTTTACACAATTTTAAACTATATAATTCGCCATAACCGGTTTGATCACCGTCTTTATTGGTCGGAAAGAATACAATTTCTTTATCTATTTTCATTACATCTGAAGTGATGCTGATTGAAACCGGCTGTCCAGCATAAAGAGTTACATCTGCGGGTGTCATAATGCTTGTGCCATTAGATAATATTTTAATATTTATTTCGTTTTTTTTTGCGCGGCAGGACGCGGTAGCGCCGCCTTTCAGGCCTTTGCAGGACCAGCTCCATGGTCCGATACCCGCCACGGCTGAAGCTGTACCGCTCCGGCAAAGATTAACCGGAACAGCTGATAAAGCGGCTCCATTATCTTGGCCGCAAGCGCCATTAACCGGCCTTGATCTAAAAACATAATTTAAATTAATTTGGGAATAATCGTCTTTAGGAGCGCGCGGCGATAAATTTACTCTTAAAGCCTTAATTTTCAAAATTTTCGTTTTATCCGCCGAATAAGAGGTGGCGGTAATTTTCCCGCCAGCCGGATTAACGGTTTGGCTGGCATTATTATCCCATTGATAAATCAGCTGCTTGATATTTCGGCCGCATTTTATAGTTATGCTGGTTGAAGTGGCATATGTGCCGCCAGCCGGGCTAACCAGACAAGTACTGTCTAACTGCGCAGATACGCTGTCGGCCAAAGAAACTGACAGCCAGCTATCAGCCATCGGCCAAACAATGGCCACAGCCGTGCCGACGGTTAGGACCATGGTAAAAATCGCCTGCCAGGATTTAATTTTCGCCTTTCTGAAAAAAATTAAATTTTTACCCCGCCAATTACGAATTTTCTTTGCGGCGGCGCCTATTAGCCGGGATCGCCTTGAAGATTTTTTAAAAAGACCCATAATCAGATAATTATTTTTTCAAAAACTTTTCAATCTGCTTTTTCAGCCACCAAATTTTATAGGCCAGATAAAAAAACATGTAGGCCGTTACGACGACTAACAGGCCGATTACCAGCTTCAGGAAAAAATCCGTCCAAACGATTAAAACCGCGGCCATGACCAAAATAACGCCGGTTACGACGAAATGAATAACCAAGCCGTTCATTCGATGATTGATTGTTTTAAATAAGTTTTGCATAAGTTGTTTTCTTTACCACCCTGCTTAAGCAGGCATTTAAAAGCCTGCTAAAGCAGGGTGGAACTATTTATTATTATACCACAATTTTTTTTCTTTTCAAAATCAAATATGCCAGCAGGAACGCCGGCGCTGAATACCAGATATAGTCGGCGCGCGGGTAAAACAGCCACAGCGTAAGATCAATCACAATCCAGTGATAAATGTATATGGCCAAAGTGTGATCGCCCAAGAGCCTGAATGCGGCCAAAATATAATCAACCAGCCGATTACGAGCCTGTTCCAAAATAGCAAATAAATAAATTAACAAATACATGAAAGCAAAACTGAAAAAAATGTAAAACATTTTCAAGGGGTACATCTGCCCGGTCAAATTAACCTCGGCTAAAGATTTAAATTGCGCCAACCCTGCCGCCGCGGTTAAAACCGCGAGCGACAGAAACAATTTGCCTTTATGCTTTTGGAGGCCCAACATGGCCAGATAAAAACCCATTAAAAACGGCATCAGCCACAGCAGGAGCGGAAACATCACATTATTTCTGGCGTAAAGAAAATCAGAGACAGCGCCGGCCGGCTGGGGCAGATAATAATTTATATAAAACAAAACGGCCACGAGCAGGCCAATAACAATCTTGGCAAGCCTGTTTTTGGCCAAATATAATAACAGCGGAGAAATCAGCAAAAAGACTCCGATAGTCAAAATTATGGAAAGCGGCGCGGTAAATGACTTAAGCGACAGAACATTGCCTATGGTAAGCTTGCCCGCGGCCATAAAGCCGGCGTAAAACGGCTCCACGGAAAAATTAAAAATAAACAGCTTAACAATATTATACAAAAAATAAATTCCGATCAGCTCCGCGCCGCGCCTGAATAATTTCTTGCTGGCGGCTCCTAAATCTTTTTTAGCGTAAGCCAGATAAACCACGCTGCCGGCGGTAGCGATAAAAAACAAGACGCTGGGATAAAGCAACTCTTTAAAATATAATTCTCCGGCGGACAGTCTCTGATTGGACCAGTCAAGCAGATGGATTGCCATGATGGAAATAATCGCCCAGCCTTTTGAATAAGAAACGTAGTAATTGCGCTGGCCTTTTGCTTTGATAGCCATAATCAATTATAATTGATTTAATCAGCCTCTCCATAAAGCCATTAGCATGGCGGCGGCGGATATCAGCATGATAAAAAAAGTCAGCCGCAGCATAGTCCGCGATAATAAGCCGCTCCGGTGCTTGCCCATGACATTTTTATCGCTGGCGATCCGATTGATTAAAAATAACAGCGGCACGGAAATCATGCCGTTAATCACGGCGGTAAAAACCAAAGCCTTAATCGGATCAATGCCGATATAGTTAATGGCCAGACCGATTAAAGTCGCCACGGTAATCACGCCGTAAAAGCCGTGCGCTTTTTTAAATTTTAAATTCAGGCCTTCGCGCCAGCTAAACGCTTCCGCCACCGCGTAAGAAGCGGAAGAAGAAAGAACAGGCACGGACAACAGCCCCAAGCCGACAATGCCGAAAGCGAAAATTATCTTGGCCCAGAGTCCGGCGTTGGGAAAGGTATTGACCAGCGGTTCCAGCGCCCGCGCCGCCTGCGCCGCGGTCGTAATATCGGTGATGCCGCTTTGATGCAAAACCGTGCCCGCCACCGCGATGATGCTCCAAGCCGCAATTTGCGAAAACAGCATGCCCAAAAAATTATCCAGCCTTAAATTACGCATAAATTTTCCGCTAATTTTAGGCTTGCCATGGTTAAAAATGTGCAAACTTTTTTCCTCTTCCACTTCGGCTGAAGCCTGCCAAAAAAACATGTAAGGGGAAATAGTCGTGCCGAAAACTCCGACAATAATAAAAAGAAAAGCCGGACTAAATTCAAGGTGGGGCGTAAAAGTGGCCGCCAGCAGCTGCCGCCACGGCTGTTTAACCAAAAAAATAGTCAGCGGATAGGCGATTAAGGCCAGGGCGCACCATTTTAAAATCCGCGAATAAATTTTATAAGATAAAAAAATTTCTAAAACTAAAATAACGGCCGTAAAAAATAACGCCAGCAGGCTGAAATTCAGCGGCACAATCAATTGAGTCGCCTCGGCCATGGCGCCGATATCAGCGCCGATGTTGATGGTATTGGCGGTTAAAATTAAAATCACTGCCAAAAACAGAACTTTTTTACTGTAATATTTTTTAATTACCGCGGCCAAGCCTTTGCCCGTTACCGCGCCGATGCGCGCGCAGGCTTCTTGCACCGAGGTAATTAACGGCAGCATAAAAATTATCGTCCACAACTGGCTGTAGCCGAACTTGGCGCCGGATTGGCTGTAAGTGGCGATGCCGGACGGGTCGTCATCGGCCGCGCCGGTAATCACGCCCGGGCCGATGATTTTAAAAAGCTTTTTGCACTTTTGAAGAAGCTTCATGCTATAATTATAGCATAGTTGAAGCGACTGTGAAATTATTTATGCCGCAGCTTACCCGCGAAGAACAATTTATTATCAGTGAGAGCCCGGAACTGCAGTCCGAAGAAGCGTCCGGCTGGCTTAAAAAAATAGCGGCTGTTTTTCCGGCCCTAAAGAGCCGCAATTACCGGCTGTATTTTAGCGGCCAGATTATTTCTCTGATCGGCACTTGGCTGCAGATAGTAGCCCAAGGCTGGCTGGTGCTAAAGCTGACCGATTCGGCTTTTTACGTCGGCCTGACCGCGGCCGCTTCTTTTTTGCCGTCCCTGCTGTTTTCTTTGTTCGGCGGAGTGATTGTTGACCGTTTTCCCAAACGCTCAATTCTGCTCGCCACGCAATGTTCGTCCATGCTGTTGGCCTTAACTCTGGGCCTGCTGACTCTTTTCAATATTATCTCTCTGGCGCAAATTTTGATATTGGCCTTCCTCTTAGGCTGCGTTACAGCCGTGGATTCGCCGGCCTTGCAGTCATTCGCCGTGGAGCTGGTGGGCAAGAAAAATCTAACTTCGGCTATCGCCTTAAACTCCGGCATCTTTAACGCCGCCCGCGTCATCGGTCCGGCTTTAGCCGGCTTCTTAATCGCTTTAATCGGCCTGGGCGGCGCGTTTATCATCAACGGCTTGAGCTATCTGGCTATAATCATCGCCCTGCTATACATAAAAACTGGCGCCGCTCCGGCCAGAAGACAGCTCAAAACATTCGTGGCCATAAAGCAGGGCGTCAGCTACTCCTGGCAGCACCCAATTATCCGCTCCCTATTGGTTTTCACCGGCATTGTTTCAGTTTTCGGCTGGTCTTACGGCACAATCCTGCCGGTCATAACAAAAAATACTTTTCACATGGAAGCGGCCGGACTGGGCTATCTATACGCTGCCGCCGGACTGGGCTCGCTGGCCGCCGCCATCTTGCTGTCGGCGCTGTCAAAAAAAATAAACCATTTTATTTTCATTTTAGGCGGCAATATTATGTTTGCCGCCGCCATCGTGCTATTTTCTTTAAGCCAAAATTTCATTTTTGCCCTGTTTTCCTTGTTTTTGGCCGGCTTTGGCCTGGTTATGGCTTTCGCCACTATCAATAGCACGATACAAAATCTGGTGGACGACCAATATCGCGGACGGGTAGTGAGCATTTATACCTTGGTTTTTTTGGGCTTGGCGCCGCTGGGCAACTTGCAAATCGGCTACTTAGCCGAACGTTTCGGCGCCGGTCCGGCCATGCAAACCGGTTCGTTAATCGTCTTCTGCGCCACCGCGGTTCTTTTACTTTATCGGCCCAGAATAACCGCGGCTTTTCAGAGTTATAATAATAAATAAAAACAAGTAATTTTAAATTATATTTATAAGCGAGCATAGAAAAATTTAGGACTAGATTTGGGATAAAATTTTCTTACAAATATTTTCCTGTTTGAGTCCGCCGACTGGCGGACGAGTTGTCATGGCTACGCCAGATCTCGCGTAGCGATGAAAAATTTTGTTGGAAATTTTATGACAAATCCCTAAATTTTTCTCTAGCGAGTGTTAAATATAATTCAAAATTACTTGTTTATTTCCCCCGATTGGCTTTCATTCGGTCATTTTTGGTTAAATACATTTTGCGCAAACGCACGCTCTTGGGCGTAACTTCCAAATATTCATCCTCTTTCATTACGCCTAAGCCGCGTTCCAAAGTTATTTCATAAGGCGGCGTCAGCCTGATGGCTTCATCCGCGCCCGAAGCGCGCATGTTGGTCAGTTGTTTGCCCTTGATCGGATTAACATCCAGGTCATTGCCCTTGGCCACATTGCCCACCACCATGCCTTCGTAGACTTCAATATTGGCATTGACATAAAGCGTGCCGCGCTCCTGCAAATTCCATAAAGAAAAGGCCAAAGCCTTGCCCGAAACCATGGAGACCATGGAGCCTAATTCGGTTTTGGAAATTTCGCCGGCGAATGGCTTAAAACCGGCGCCGTGAGTTGAAATTATGCCTTCGCCGCGAGTGTCCACGACGAACTCATTGCGATAACCCAGCAAACCGCGCACCGGAATTTCAAAAACTATCCTGATGCCGGCGTGCTCCGGATTCATTTCTTTTATCAGCCCCTTGCGCTTTGACATTTTTTCTATGACAATGCCGGACACTTCCTGCGGCACATCAATCGTTACTTCCTCAAACGGTTCCAATTTGACGCCGTTCTCTTCTTTAATTATCACGGTCGGCTGGGAAACTTGCAGTTCAAAGCCTTCGCGCCGCATGTTTTCCAAAAGTATGGCGATATGCAATTCGCCGCGGCCGTAGACTTTATAATAATCGCCTGAACTAAAATCTATTTTTAAGCCCACGTTCACTTCCAGCTCTTTTTCCAGCCGCTCTTTGATCTGCCGGCTGGTAACGTATTTGCCTTCGCGTCCGGCAAAGGGCGAATTATTCACCAAAAAATTAAGAGAAATAGTGGGCTGGTCAATGGCGATGGCGGGCAAAGTTTCCTGCTCGGCGCTGGCGCAGATTGTTTCGCCGATATAAATATCCGGCAAGCCGGCAATCATCACGATGTCGCCGGCCACTGCCTCCTTAACTTCTTTTCTCTGCAGACCGGCGAAAGTGAACAGCTTGGTGATTTTGCCGTTTCTAATTTGGCCTTCCGGAGTTTTAATGATTACATTGTCGGCTTGCTTAACCACGCCCTCATAAATTCGGCCGATGGCCAGCCGACCGATAAAATTATCATAAGCCAGGTTGAAAGGCTGAATTCTTAACGGCATATTTTCCGCTTCATGGCTGGAAGCCGGTTTGACTTTTTCCAAAATCACATCCAACAGCGGGAACAAATCTTCGCTCTGGTCGGCCATGTTTTTTTTGGCAATCCCCTGGCGGGCGATGGCGTAGACTGTGGCGAAATCCAATTGATCATCGTTGGCTCCCAGATCCAAAAATAATTCATAAACCTTTTCCAGCGTCCAGTCAACTCTGGCCGCGGGCTTGTCAATTTTATTAATCACCACGATTGGCTTCAATCCCAGCTCCAAAGATTTTTTTAAAACAAATTTAGTCTGCGGCATGGGCCCTTCCTGCGCGTCCACCACTAACAGCACCGAGTCAATGGAACGCAAAACCCGCTCCACTTCCGAACCGAAGTCGGCATGGCCGGGCGTGTCCACGATATTTATTTTAGTATCTTTATAATTGACCGAGGTGTTTTTTGAATAAATAGTAATGCCCCGCTCCAGCTCCAAAGCGTTTGAGTCCATGCTGACGCCCGCCTCGGTCATCCCGGTTTGGCGCATTAAGGCATCGGTTAAAGTAGTTTTCCCATGGTCAACATGGGCGATAATGGCGATATTTCTGATGTCCATAATTTTTATATATAAAAAAGCGCCTTTCTGCCAGGCAGCTTTATTATTTAATATACAACAGGTATTATTAAAAGTCAAACGGCTGCACTCGTCCATGTTACAGTTGACACTATGGAGTGCAAAATATGAAAAAATATAAAAGGAGAATGTGGGAGCTGGATATTGGAATAAAAACATCTAAAAAATATGCTAATATTGATAGATTTAAGCTGTTAATAAATA
>JAUSGE010000027.1 GCA_030649205.1 bacterium | reverse complement strand
CTCAATACACCCGCATTATTTTCCATAAACCAATGCTTGTTATCCAATGCTCCAGCCGTGTCGGAAAGGTAGAATTTCGGCAATGCCCCAGAAACTTGTAAAAGCGAGGTGGGTGACGTCGTCCCGATGCCGACGTTGCCGTATTGAACGATAAGGCCGTTAGCGCTATTTCCATAATTTAGCAGCAACATGCCCTGTTTTTGCTGGGCCGTATTGCTGATATTAAGCGGCGCGTCGCAGCCAGGGTCGCCGGAAACACAGGCTGGAGGATTGCCGGACGGCGCGGTCCAGACCGCGGCCGCGTATTGCATCGCCAGAGAGATGCCGAAAGTGGCGGCCACTACCACGGTAAAGAAAATAAACTTTTTAAAATTTGCTCCTCCCATAAATTTATGATTTTTAAATAATATTTTTTCTACCCGGCTTTAGCCGGCGTTATCCTTACTTTTTTGGATTAGCAATCGCGTCCAGCTGGCTTTGGGTGTAGGGTTTGACTTCAGTTTTAGGCTGGCTCGGCTTGATGCCTAATTCTTGTTCCGCCGTGGCTTTGGGGTTGGCGATAAAATCCAGTTCCGCTTGCGTGTAGCCTTGTTTTTGGATTACCTCTTGGGGCTTGGCGTTTATCTGCGCGTTTTTTTCTTGTATTTTTTTATTAACCAGCTCCTCCTGCTGTATTATTTTTCGCTCGGCTTCTCCGGCGGCCGGCTTTTCGCCGGTTAAATTTAAATTATTGGCTGTGCCGGTATTTTGTTTCGGCCCGGCTTGCCTGCCAAAATAAACCACGGCAAACACCAAGGCGGTCATAGCCGCCAGCATTAGTAAAATCAATAACGCATTTTTAGGTAGCATATATTTTATTTATCTAAAATTTATCAGGCAAGATGTTTCTATTATACCAAAAATCAACAAATTCCGCCAACCAGTTAAAAGAGTACTGCCAAAAAATAAAACAGCCTTTTGCCGGCTGCTTTATTTAAGCTCTAAATTGCAATCCGCCTTTAGCTTCCGCCAGGGCGTGAATTTTTTCCTCCGGGCGCGGAAATAACCGGCCGTGGCGATCATGGCCGCGTTGTCGGTACAATATTTAAATTCCGGAATTGATAAATTAGCGCCGCTTAACTTATTTTTTACCGCCTGTTCCAGCTGGCGGCGCAATTCTAAATTGGCGGCCACGCCGCCGGATAGCATGATATTTTTGCAATTATATTTTAAAGCCGCCTTAATGGTTTTATGAACCAGCACCTCAACCGCGGCCGCCTGGAATTCGGCCGCGTATTCAGGAATTCTCAGCTTCCAATCACGGTCTTTTTGAATCGCGTATAACAGAGCGGTCTTCAAGCCGGAAAAAGAAAAATCAAAATCATTAGAATTTATCATCGGACGCGGCAAAGTAACCACCCTCACCCCCCTTTTAAAGGGGGGCTTTAGGGGGTTAATTTTTTCCGCCCACTTGGCTATCGCCGGACCGCCCGGGTAACCTAGCTGGAGCAGTTGCGCCGCTTTATCAAACGCTTCTCCGGCCGCGTCATCGCGCGTCTCGCCCAGGACTTTATATTTACCATGCCCCTTCATCAGCACGAGCATGGTATGCCCGCCGGAAACCGTAAGTATTAAAGCAGGAAATTGTATTTTATTTTTGATTTTTGATTTTGGATTTTGGATTTGTTTAGAATTTAGGATTTCGGATTTAGAATTTCTGCCAATGAAATTAGCGTAGATGTGTCCTTCAATATGATTGACCGCCACCGTCGGCACGTCCCAGGCGTATGCCAGCGTCTTAGCCGTTTCCACTCCGACCAAGAGCGAAGTTACCAGCCCGGGCCCGACCGTCACCGCAATGGCATCTAACCCCCCTGCCCCCCCTTCAAAGGGGGGATTAAGAACTCGTCCCCCTTGTAAAGGGGGATTAAGGGGGTTAACTCCCGCTTTTTCCAGCGCCTGGTTCACCACCGGCATAATATTCAATACATGCTCGCGCGCCGCCACTTCCGGCACCACGCCGCCGTATTTTTTATGAATCTCAATTTGCGACGACACCGCATTGGATAAGACTTCCACCCTATCGCCAATGCCGCGCACTACCGCGGCCGCGGTTTCATCGCATGAAGTTTCAATGCCAAGTATAATCATAATCAAAATTGTCATTGCGAGAAGCCCTGTACTCGGGGCGACGAAGCAATCTCACGAATAACAAACTTTTACCTAAACTTGCCATTCGTGAGATTACTTCACCCCGACCAAAGGTCTGGGTTCGCAATAACAGTCTATAATATCGCTTTACAAAAAACAAGCTTCCCTGTATAATACAATTGTTTTATGACACACAATCTATCTAAAATTTTTAAACGCGCTTCGTTGATAATATTAGCCATAATTATTTCCAGCCTGCTTAATATTTGCCTGTTTTCCTGGCAAACCAATGCCGCGCCCATGCCCATGCCAAAAATTAATTTTGCCTCTGCTAGCGGCGATACCTGCGCGGCCCAACCCCTGCCTGAACCTCTACAAAATATCAATTCCCCGGCCGTACCTATGCCTGAATGCTGTTTAGCGCAAAACCGCAACTTTGACGCGACAATCAATACCGCCAACGATAAAATTTCCGGCGCTTTTTCCGGTCTGATAATTTTATCATCAAATAATTTAAAATTTGAAAATAATTTTGTTCACAATATTTCTCAAAATATTTTTCCTCCGCCCGCTTTGTCACTGGCAACAACCGTCATTAGAGAGTGAAATTTAATTAATTACCGCGTCAAAATAATTTTGCCGACGGTCTCTAATTAATTTAATTCTCTTAATATGACCAATACTCAAAAATTTATTATTCCCATCAAGGGCATGCACTGCAAGTCCTGCGAAATTTTGGTTGAAGAACAGCTTAGAGAAGTTAAAGGCGTGAAAAAAGCCGTGGTCAATCACCGCCGTGATTTAGCTGAAATATATTACCATGGCCACAGCCCAAACCTGCAGGAGATTAATCAGGCCATAGAAAAAGCCGGCTACAGCATGGGCAAAGAAGAAAAAAAAGGCTGGTTTTCTAAAAACACGGCCGATTATCAAGAATTGGGCATGGCCGCGCTATTCCTTTTGGGCCTGTATTTCGTGCTGAAAGGCCTGGGGCTGACCAGCATTAATATTTTGCCTTCGGCTGACGGCGGCGTGACCGTGCCGCTCGTCTTACTCATCGGCCTGACCGCGGGTTTTTCCACTTGCATGGCCTTGGTCGGCGGCTTGGTGTTAGGCGCGTCCGCCAGGCATAATGAACTTCACCCGGAAGCCAGCGCCATGGAAAAATTCCGGCCTCATCTCTTCTTTAATCTGGGGCGGGTTTTAGGTTATACTTTTTTAGGCGGAATTTTAGGCCTAATCGGCTCCACTATCCAGCTGTCCAATTTTTCCTTAGGCCTCATCACCATCGCGGTCGGACTGATTATGCTGACCATGGGACTGCAACTCATTGAAATATTTCCTTGGGCGCATAAATTAAAACTTACCTTGCCCAAAGGCTTAAGCCGAATGCTCGGCGTCAGTACGGAGCAAAAAGAATATAGCCACAAAAACGCCATACTGCTGGGCGCGTCAACCTTTTTCCTGCCTTGCGGCTTTACCCAGGCCATGCAAGTCATTGCCATTTCAACCGGCAGTTTCTTCTACGGCGCCTTAGTCATGGGCTTATTCGCTTTGGGCACGGTGCCCGGACTGTTAACCGTGGGCGGCTTGGTCTCCACGGTTAAAGGCGCGATGGCGCGAAAATTCTTTAAATTTGCCGGCTTGGTAGTTTTGCTGTTCGCGATTTTCAACCTGTCCAATGGCTTGAATCTAACCGGCTTTAATTTCGCTTATGGCCAGGCTGAAAGCGCGGTTAATCTAAATGACCCGAATGTCACCTTGGAAAACGGCGTGCAAGTTGTGCGGATGAAAGAATTATCTAACGGCTACTCGCCTAATAATTTTACCATTCGCCAGGGCATTCCGGTCAAATGGGTAATTGACGCCCAAGCGCCATTTTCCTGCGCGGCCAGCTTGACCCTGCCCAAATACAAAATTAGAAAAAATTTAGTTAAAGGCGAAAATATTATTGAATTCACGCCTAAAGAAACCGGACGCCTGCCTTTTTCCTGTTCCATGGGCATGTACACCGGCGTATTTAACGTGGTTGATAAAAACGGCAGTGGCGCCAGTCTCCCTCCTGACAAGGGTGGTTTAACAGCCACGGCCAACGCCGGCGCGCCCGGACCAAAAGCCGCGGCCGGCAGCTGTGGCGGCGGAGGAGGAGGTTGCGGTTGTGGAGGCGGCGGGGCGCAGATTAAAAAAGACGCGACAGACACCGTGGCGCAGATTCAAGGCGATGCGCAAATAATCAACGCTACCTACACGGCCAGCAATTATTTACAGCCCAATTCCTTTCGCGTTAAAGCCGGCGCCAGCGTGAAATTTAATATTGACGTTCAAGACGACGGCCAAGGCTGCGGCTATGCCATTATGGTTCCAGACTTATATGATAATGCCATTCCGCTTAAGGCCGGCACTCCAATCACCATGGAATTTACGCCCAGCGCCCCGGGCAGCTACGACATAACCTGCGGCATGCAAATGATAACCTACGGTACGATTGTCGTAGAATAATTAACTTACTTTTTCTACCCGGCTTTAGCCGGCGTTATACCATTCTACCCGGCTTTAGCCGGCGTTAACGGCTGACTAAAGTCAGGCAGAAAATAAATTTATGAAAATACAATTCAAGATAACCAACATGACCTGTACGTCCTGCGCCTTGGTCAATGAAAAAAGCCTGTTAAAAGCTAAGGGCGTAACCAGCGCCAAAGTAGACTTTAAATCCGGCCTGGCCGAAGTGGAATTTGACGAAACCACCATCAGCCAGAAACACATCAAGGAGCTAATAACTAACAACGGCTACGGCGTAATCTAAAACTAATTGTCATTGCGAGGAGCGTCAGCGACGAAGCAATCTCACGAACAACAAACTATTATCGAGACTCCATATCCGTGAGATTGCCGCGCTCCCTTCGGTCGCTCGCAATGACATACTTAATCATATGAGACTACAATTAAATATTTCCGGCATGAGCTGTACGTCCTGTGAAAAAATAATTTCCATGGAACTCGGCGATTTGCCCGGCGTTAGCGATATAAAGATAAACTCGTCCACCGGCGAGGGCGAACTTAATTTAGATCTGGAAAAAAATTCCGAACAAGACATTTTAGAAGCCGTAAAAAAAGCCGGCTACGAGGCGGAAATAGTAAATACCTCCCCCCTGACAAGGGGGGATGGGGGGGTTGAATCGCCAGCTGAAACCTTGTCAGTTAAACAAACGCCGGCCGGCCCGCTTCGCCAAAGATCCAGCGAGGCGAGCAAACCTTTAAAGATCAAACTGGAAACCAGCGTCCAGGCCGAAGGCCGCGTACTTACCGGTCCGGACGGCCAGCCTTATTTTGAAGGCAAAATCAAAAACGATAAAAAAGCCGAATTTGACGTGCCGGAAAACGACCGCGACTCGCAATCCTTTATTGACCAGCTGGCCAAATCAGCCAACCTGTCCAACTTGTTTGATAAAATCATGGGCGCGGAGAAAACTAAAACTATCCCGCTCGAAGCATCTAACCCCCCAACCCCCCTTTCAAAGGGGGGCGAAGGGGGGTTAACTCCATCCGAAGTAGCGCCAATTAACGCCGCCAAACGAATCAGCCTGTCGCTATCCGGCATGCACTGCGCTTCCTGCGCCAATATCATTGAGCGTTCGCTAAAAAAAGTTACCGGCGTAAAAGAAGCTAATGTTAATTTCGCGGCCGAAAAAGCTTTGGTTCAGTTTGATGAAGGCCGGACCAATATTAACGACTTGATCGCGGCCGTAAAATCAGCCGGCTATAAAGCCCAAATGGTTGACGCGCGCGACACGGAATTTGAAGCCAAAAAAAGGCAAGCGGAAATAACAGACTACTTCAAAAAATTCCTGATCAGCCTAATCTTAAGCCTGCCCATGTTATATTTCATGCTTCTGGATTTCTTTAAATTCCTGCCCGGCGCCGGCGCTTTGCCGCCTTATTTCGGCATCGTCTCTTTAATTTTGGCCACGCCGGTGCAATTTATTATCGGCCGAGGCTTCTATAAAGGCATGTGGTCCAGCTTAAAGATGAAAACTTTTAACATGGACAGCCTAATCGCCATCGGCACGTCAACCGCCTACTTTTACAGCTTGGTATATTTCCTGATCTACGCCATAAAAAACAGCGCTCTGATCGGCCTAATGGGCGAAAAAATACCGGAGCTGTATTTTGAGACCGCGGCCTTCTTGATAACTTTCGTTATCTTAGGCAAATGGCTGGAAATCAGAGCCAAAGGCAAAACGTCCGATTCCATAAAAAAATTAATGGGACTGCAGGCTAAAACCGCGCGCGTCAGCCGTGCTGGCGCGGTTAAGGATATTCCGATAGACGAAGTCGTTAAGGGCGATATCATTATTGTCCGGCCGGGCGAAAAAATTCCGGTTGACGGTAAAATTATTAAAGGCGATTCGGCCGTGGACGAATCCATGCTGACCGGCGAAAGCCTGCCCACGGAAAAACACGCCGGCGATCTGGTTTTCGGCGCCACCATTAATAAAAACGGCAGCTTTGAATTCACAGCGACCAGGGTGGGGTCGGAAACCGCTTTAGCGCAGATTATCAGATTAATTGAAGAGGCCCAGGGCTCAAAAGCGCCGATTCAGGCTTTCGCCGACGCCATTTCCGCCCGCTTCGTGCCGATTGTCATCGCCATCGCGCTTATGACTTTCGCCGCCTGGTTTTTTCTTTTAGGCGCCAGCCTGGCTTTTGCTTTAATGGCCTTTACAGCCGTGATCGTTATCGCCTGCCCCTGCGCCTTAGGCCTGGCTACGCCAACCGCTATCATGGTCGGGACCGGCAAAGGCGCCGAATACGGTATCCTGGTTAAAGGCGGCGAACCTTTGGAAGCGGCCTGCAAAGTCAAAGCCATTATCTTTGATAAAACCGGCACGCTGACTAAGGGCAAGCCGGAAGTAACGGACGTTTTAACTTTCGCCGGACGAGACGAAGAAGATATTATCGCGGTTTCGGCCAGCCTGGAAAAACAGTCCGAACATCCTTTAGCTGAAGCCATCTACAATTATAGTAAAGAAGAAAATATCAGCTTGAGCGAAGTTAAAAACTTTCAGGCCATCCCCGGCCATGGCGTAACCGGCGAATTAGACAGCCAAAAATATTTCTTAGGCAATGCTAAAATGATCTCCGAGATTGCCAGTTTGGACATGGAAAAAATCAGGAGAAAAATAAATAAACTGGAAGAACAAGGAAAGACGGTTATGACCTTGGCCACGGACAAAGAAATTATCGGCGCCGTGGCCGTGGCCGATACGGTTAAAGAAACTTCGCGCGAAGCCGTGGCCAAGCTTACTAAGATGGGCATCGCGGTTTATATGATAACAGGAGATAATCAGCGAACAGCTAAGGCTATTGCCAGTCAAGTTGGCATCACCAATGTTCTGGCCGAGGTTCTGCCCGAAGATAAAGCCAATGAAGTAAAAAAACTGCAAGCCGGCGGCCAGAAAGTCGGCATGGTCGGCGATGGCATTAACGACGCACCGGCTTTGGCGCAAGCCGATCTGGGAATCGCCATGGGCTCGGGCACGGACGTGGCCATGGAAACCGGCGGCATCGTCATAGTGAAGAACGACTTAAACGACGTGGTCAGCGCCATTCAGTTATCTAAAGAAACCATGGCCAAAATCAAACAGAACATGTTTTTCGCCTTGTTCTATAACATCATCGGCATCCCGATCGCGGCCCGGGTCTTCGCCTTCGCCGGACTGATCTTAAAGCCGGAATTAGCCGGCTTGGCCATGGCCTTAAGTTCCATTTCAGTGGTCACCAATTCGCTGTCCTTAAAATATTTCCGGCCGGGAAAAACCAATTATCTGTCCCTCGCCGCGCCCATCATCATGGTCATCCTCTTCAGCCTTATCTTCTTTGAGTTCGCCCGCCTAAGCTCGGCGGGAATGAAATAAATTTAATTCTTAACATATCCAATTTTCCGTCATTCCCGCGCAGGCGGGAATCCAGAAATAATTTGGATCAAAACTCTATGAGTCTAGACTCTCAAAAATTTTCCCTCCTGGCCGCGGGCGCTTCGGGCGCGCTGTACGCGGTCTGTTCATTTTTCGTGGTTTTATTCCCCGAGCTTTCCGCCAAGCTGATGGGCTGGCTGTTTCATCTTACTAACGCGGCCGCGGTTTTCGGCGACCAGCGCGTTACTTTAACCGGCTTCATCGGCGGTTTGGCTGAAGTAGTGATCTACATGTTCGTCGCTTCCTGGCTCTTCGCCTGGGTGTTTAATAAATCAGTTAAATAACTTTTTGTCATTGCGAGCGACCGGAGGGAGCGTGGCAATCTCACGAATTTGTCATTGCGCCCCGAGCCGGAATCCATCCCCCTCCGTCATCCCGGGCTTGACCCGGGATCCATTACCAAATTATTAATAATTAACTAAATAAAACCATATGATGGGCTATTACAACAATTTCATGGGTGGCTTTGGCCTGTTCGGCCCTATTTTTATGATCCTCTTTTGGGGGCTGATTATCTGGGTAATTGTCAGGCTGATTAAAGGCGGCGGCAATCACTCCGGCTGCTGCGGCCATGGTGGCGATGATCCTGGCGGCGGCAAAGCTCTGGACATCCTGAAAGAGCGCTACGCCAAAGGCGAAATCAAAAAAGAAGAGTACGAGCAGAAAAAGAAAGACTTAGCCTAACCGCTAATTACAAAAAACTCCCGGCGCAAGTCGGGAGTTTTTTATTAAAGTTAGATTATTTTAATAACTATACATTCAAATAAACCCGCTAAATCAACCTCATCTCCAGCTTTTCCTTAACGGCCTCCCACTTCGGATATTTTACGCCAAGCAGCTTGTAAAATGCTTTCGTATGGTTCCTATGCTTAACATGGCACAGCTCATGGGTAATCACGTAATCAATGCAATCCTTGGAAGCGCGGATTAATAGCGGATTAAGAAGAATGCTTTTACCTCTGACAAAACTGCCCCAGCGCCTATCCATCTTCTTTACAACCAGCCTCGGCTTATCAGTATAATCAAATTTAGTAAAAACCTCATCATAGCGCTCCATAAGCACCGACTTAGCTCTCTCCGCGCACCATTTATCAAGCAGTCTTTTGGTATGGGCATTATTTTTAACCGAGTCGGCGGTGTGGCAAACGAGCACGCCCTTGTTTAGCGATACCATGTCCGCTTTGGCCGCCCTGACAATTAATTTATACTGCCGCCCCAAATACAAAAAACTTTCTCCTGAAACATATTCCTTATTACTCTTTCTAAAATGATATTTTTTAAAGTACCCAATTTGCTTTTCCAGCCAGAGCCATTTTTTTTGTAAAAATTTTTCTATCCGTTCCTGCCTGGCTAGTAAAGGGCAGCGCACTACGATTGATAAATCCGGAAAGATGGTCAAGCTTAAAGTTTTGCGCTCCAGCCGCAATAATTGATAATCATATTGATGTTTGCCGTAATTAAAGGTTTGCATGGGGATTGTTTTCTAACCAAATATATCATAATTATACTCGGCTAATTGCATAATTTCTTTAACCACATTCTGCGAAACTTCATTGGACAGTTTAATACCAAACTTTTGTCCGGCGATATCATAAAGATAGTCGTCAATCTTATTCGCCATCACGCGCTTAACCTCCGGATTTTTATACCAGTCAACAATGGCCTCAATTTTCAATATATCATAGATTCCGGTAACGACCTCAATATATATTTTTTCCTCCAGATTAGAGCTCGCGAACAGCGGACGCAGGTTGCGGTAAAAGACATCAGCGCCTGGTTTCGCCCGAACCTCTGCCGGCACATCAGCGTCTTTTTTATTAATCACTTGCTCACTGATTAATTTCATCTGTTTTAACGCCTCCAAGTCGGCCAGCTTGCCCTCGCGCAATTTTTTAAGTATGGCGTCAACCTTATCGGAAAAACGATGGTAAAATTCAGGATCAGTATCCAGCTTTTCAGTTATGGTTCTCTGCGTCTGAGCGGCTATAGCTTCAGCCTTGGATTTATTAGAGCCTAGCTCCTCAATCGCTTCATTAAAACTTTCGCTATCGTGGATATTAATTTGCTTGGTTAATAATTCAACCTTTTCCGCGTCAATATATTTATCTAAAATTTTAACTAAAGCTAATTTATACTCCGTCAGATCTTCTCTATCGGCATACTTTAAACTGGCCGAGCTCCTCAATTCTAAAAATTTCTTAAGCTGGTTTTTATAAACATCAATATGCTTAAATTCGTGCACAAACTCCCGCAGGGCCAAGCACTCGTTAAAATTTTTGACAAACTCATTGAGCGCTTTGTAAAAAACATCGCGGTCGGGCTTATCCCGCAAACGGTTTAGATATTCTTCATCGTCTTTTTGATCTTTTACGTCCTTAAATAAATCATGCACTGTTGAAAAACTTTTTTCCAGCTCTTCAATCTTTTCTTTAACGTCTATCAAGGTGCTTTTAACATCCTCGTCATCGTAATTGCCGAAGAGCTTCATGGCGGTGTCCAAATTTTTAGCATTTTCGGAGTAGTCTATTATAAAACCGGCCGTCTTAGGCAGTTTTTTATTTTCAAATAAGCGGTTAACGCGGGCAATGGCTTGAAGCAGATTATGGTCGCGCAAATCTTTGGCCAGATATAATACCGTATTGCATGGCGCGTCAAAGCCGGTTAGAAGCTTATCAACCACGATTAAAACTTCTATGCCGTCCTCGTCATATTTAAAGCTGTCAATCACCGATATTTCATAGGACTTTAGATTTTGGTATTTTTCTTTCATCTTACGCAGATACGCCTCTACCTCTTTTTTGTGATAATCCTCTTCCTCGCTGTTGCCGGACTCATCGGAAATCACCACTGCCGTTCTGATTTTATTAATTGTTTCAAAATGATGCTGAAACAGAATGGCCGCGAACTTGGACGGCGCCACTATCTGCGCTTTTAAACCGGTTCCCTGAAATTGTTCAACATAATGCTTCTCAATATCATAGGCGATTTCTTCTATGCGCTGCGGATTATCTTTGATTATTCTGGTTTTAATTTCTTTTTGCAAAGTTTTCTTGCCATATTCGCTTAATTCCTCCGACACTCGGTCAATTTGCCGATCAACCTGTTCCTTATTTTGCGTCTGCTCTGCATAACGGCCTTCATAAATCAAAGGCAAAATAATTTTATCAGCCAAAGCATCGTCAATCGTATATTTATCAATGTAACCGCCGAACTTCTTCCAGCTGGCTTTTTCTTTTTTCATGAGCGGCGTGCCGGTAAAGCCGATATAGCAGGCGTTAGGAATAATCCGGTTCATTTCCAAATTGGCTATGCCGTTCTGCGTTCGGTGGGCTTCATCAACTAAAACAAAAATATTTTCCGATTCGTCAACGAACCCGGCCTTCTTTTTACTGGCCGTTTCAAATTTATGGACCAAAGTAGTTACCACGTCCAAATTTTTTTCTTTAATTAATTTTAACAGATGAAAGCCGCTAGCCGCCCGGGTAACTTTTTTCTTTAAGCCGCAGTTAGTAAAAGTCTCTGATATCTGCTTATCCAGATCAACGCGATCGGTAACGATTATAACGCGCGGATTAATAATCTGCGGATGCTCAATCAAGGCTTTGATAAGCATCACCATGGTTAAACTCTTGCCCGAGCCTTGGGTGGCCCAGAGCAAGCCGCCTTTTCTTTTCTGGCGGTTAACCCCATTTTCCATTTCTTCAATTCTGGTTAATATCTTGCGCACGGCGTAATACTGCTGATAGCGCATAATCTTTTTAACACCGGCATCAAAGATTATATAATTCTTGGTTAAATCTAAAAGGCGCGCCGGTTCAAGCAAAGACACCACGCCTAAATCCTGCTCAGTCACCAAGCGATCGATTTTCTGCCTATGGTTAAAAGTGGCTCCATTTAAATCATTAAGCAATTGATTATATACTTCAGCGGCAACCGGTGTATTAACAAAACTCTTCACTTTTTCCTTAAATTTTACCTCGTCAACTTCTTTTTCTTTCCAGGTCGCGTAAAACCTATTAGGCGTGCCGGTGGCGCCGTAGCGGATATCTTTGCCATTAGTGCCGATTAATAATTGAGGATAAACGAATAGTTTAGGGCAATATTCTATACCCTGGTTGCGGTTCATTTGCGATAAGGCCTCTCTAATATCCACGCCTGACTTCTTATTTTCAATCACCACAAATGGTATACCGTTAACAAAGCAGACAATATCCGGCCGGATACTGCCCTTGCCGCTGGCTTCAAACTCAACCGCCACATGAAAAATATTATTCTCCGGCTTTTCAAAATCAATAAAACGAAAGTTATATGATCCGCTCTTACCGGCATGCGACACCTTAATAGTTTTGCCGCCAGAAGTGGGCATAATCATATTATAGACTTTCTTTGAAGTATCAATTAGGCCTTCAAGTTGGATATTTTCCAGCTCATCTATCGCTTCCCAAATATCTTTATCGTTAAATTTTTGCTCTACGCCATTATATTCGTAGCTATTAATCCGGCTCAAGCTAGTAAAAGCGATGTCGCGCAAAATAAACTTAGAGTATTCGCCGCGCCGCTCTTTAAAAACTTGCTCAGTCGGTAGATATTTATAGCCCATAGCCAGTAGTAGCTCCACAAACGGCAACTGCGATTGCCTGGCCTCATCAAAGTTTGCTAGTATCATATGATTTATATGCTTATTTTCATTGTCTCCGGCGTGCGGATGGCGCCGGTTATAAGGTTATTAAGTAAATATTTCTTTTGTTCTTTTAATATATCTAAATTTTGCCCAAGCGCAGCGACTTCTTTATCTGCCGTAACAACAACGCTGGCAATGGCGGCCCGTTCTTCTTTCGTCTTTGGCATTTTTATTTTCATATCAGTTAACGTATCCATCTTTATATATGGTGTGTTCCCATCACACTTTTCTTCAAAAATTCTCTTATGTAAATGTTCGTCAAGAATATATTTTGTAAATGTTATATCGGATGTAAAATTGTCTAAAACGTAAGTCCTTTGATAAGCATTAAATTTACCATTGTAGTAATGAATATATCCCACGTTTGCTCCATTTCCTGACACAAGCAGTGCCTCAGTATCAAAAGCGTAATCATTAATTCTATAATAATTTTTAGCACAAGTATAAAATCTATACTTACCGCCTTTAACCATCGCGTTGGCATCTAACTTGCCAGTTCTAATTCGTTTACAAACATCACTCAAATTAACCGCCTGCCAAGCCTCGCTAAACCCAGGTAGGCGAAGCTCGCCGGTCAATAACCGTTGCATTAAACCTTTTTTAATATTTTTTTTAAGTTCAATTTTCTTCGTCAATTTTTCAATCGCCTTATCCCAAGTTTCCAAGACTGACACGATGCGGTTTTGCTCGGGTAAAGGCGGAAATTTAATTTTTAATGAATTTAATAACTTCAAATTTAAACCACCTCGTCCTCCATCGCCAGCTGAAATTTGTCGCAATTCTTTATATCTTCTATCAAGATTAAAATATAGAAAATTATAATTTATAACATCATTTGGCATTATTGCGGCGACAGATTGATTGGTAGACAGTTCAATCTTATTAACGGCTACGATACCTCTAGTTTTACCTTGTCCTGCTAAACCAATTAATACGGAGTTTATGGGTATTAACTTTGCCGATGATAAGTCAAGACCTAATTGAGTAATCCGTCCATTAACTTCATAAATAATTTTTTTATTTAAATCACCTGAATTCATCCATAAAATTTCTCCATCCCAATAATCATTACGTTTTGTTGATGGTGTACCACCTGCCGTAATCGATGCAATTTTACCAAGAATATTAGTTTGCCATCCATCAGGAATATTTTTTTGTGTTTTATTATTTTTCATAATTAAAATGGTAAATTCTCGGCATCTATAAAATTATCGCCAGTATCAGCCACGGTCTCTTTAATACAGCTAGGGCCAGTTAGTCTTTTGGCGCGTTCTAACAAGTGATCGTATGTAATAATATTTAAATTCGAATAACTGGAATTTAAAACCCTATAAGCTTCACGATGCACATCAATCCAATTATTTGAACGTCCATAAATTAACGTGATTCTTGGTTTTACTATAGGTGTATTTTTTACTTTTTTACTAAATTCTAAATCGTTAATTCTGCGTTCTGTCTGTAGAATATATCGATTACATTGCATTGTAGCTTTGGTTAGTTCGCATTTAGGAATAATTTCTGTCGTCCAGAATGAAGCTGATGGCAATTTTAATTCTACTATATCCACGAAGCCGTCAAAAGATTTTAAAAGATAATCTGTGATATCGTCCACATCTAAACGTCGTTCATCTAAAATTTCGACGAAGTCTGATCCAAGAATCCAAGAATTGTTTGAAAAAAATTTTTGCCAAACCTCTTCATCTTTCCCAACCTTAATTTCATATTTATATGCCTTGAATTCATTTTCATCATTTAAAATTCGGCTGAACAAATTAACTGCTTCTTTTTTTTGAACAATGTCGTCAATATCTCCAATCTTTATTAAACCATAATTTTTAGCAACTTCGGACATCTTCTGTTTACCCTCAGGATCTGAAGCGACTAATTGTAAAAAACGATTCATTTCATATGGATTACCAATTATTGATTCGTTTAACACTAATGTTTTATTTGTTATCGCTTTTAAATCTAGCTCCGAAAATAAATTTAATAATTGCAAAATTCTCTCAAAATCAAGAGTAGAAAAATTAATTTTCTCAACTTTATCGCCCGTAACTTTTGATATTTCAACTCCACTTATCTTTTCATTATTAGTAAGATAGGTAATTCTTAACTGAATGCGCGATGAAATTTTAATATCTAAATCCGGAATTTCTCCTTCGCTATCTTCAACCACTGAAATATATTTGCCACTTCCCTGAGGAAAATCAGCGACATAAACAACGCCTGTTTTTTTATTAGTAATTATATCAGCCTCGCTCGGCTTAAACGATTCAAATAATCCCATAGACTTTATTTAATATTTAACTCCTTTAAATATTTAGCCATCTCAACCTCCAGCTTCTTAATCTCCGGCTCAAGCTTTGCCAACTCCTTGAGGTTGGCGCTGATATCTATCGCTTCTTCTTCAACAAAGGTATCCACATAGCGGGTAATATTTAAATTAAAATCGTTTTCTTCAATTTCTTTAAAACTTACCTTACGCGAAAATTTTTCAATCACTTTTCGCTCGGCATAGGTACTATAAATCTTCTCGGTATTTTCCTCGGCCAGGGTATTCTGCGCTTTACCCGGTTTAAACTCCTTGGACGCTTCAATAAATAAGACATCTTTCTTGGCTTCATTAGACCCGCCATTCTCGCGCGAACGATCAATAATTAAAATAGCTACCGGTATACCCGTAGTCTGAAATAACCCGGCCGGTAGACCAATGACGGCATCAATAATATTTTCCCTAAGCATGGCCTCGCGGATTTTACCCTCGGCGCCGCCGCGGAAAAGTACGCCATGCGGCACGATGACGGCCACCCGTCCGGTTTTAGGCTTGGCGGTTTCTACCATGTGCGAAATAAAAGCAAAATCCCCTTTATCCTTAGGCGGAACCCCTCGCCAAAAGCGTTTATATTTATCCGCTTCGGCGTTCTCCGCGCCCCATTTCTTGAGCGAGAACGGGGGATTGGCGATGACTATGTCAAACTTCATTAACTGGTCATTTTCCACTAATAACGGATTGTTCAGCGTGTCGCCCCATTCCAGCCTGGCCGAGTCCTTGCCATGCAGGAACATATTCATGCGCGCTAATTGATAAGTTGAGCCGGTGCTCTCCTGGCCGTATAAGGCATAATTTTTTGAACCCAGCTTTTCAACTTCACGGCCAACAAGTAATAGCAGGCCGCCCGATCCAGCGGTCGGATCTGCGATTCTGTTGCCGTCTTTTGGTTGTGATAATTTTGCCAGTAGCCCGGCGACAGGGGATGGCGTGAAAAATTCGCCAGCTTTTTTACCGGCCGCGGCGCCGAATTGCTCAATCATGTACATGTAAGAGTTGCCGATAATCTCGTCATCAATATCGCTTAAATCAATCTTGGAAAAGTCGTCAATTAAGTGGCGGAGCATCCGATTGCGCTCTTCAAGTTTGCCAAGCGTGGATTCAGAGTTAAAGTCAACACTAAAAACGCCTTCTAATTTGCTGCGATTGGTTTCTTCTATGGCGTGCAGGGCTTTATTAACCTCTTCGCCGATATTATCCTTTTCCCGCAGGCTGAAAATATAGTCAAACGACGTCTTCGGCGGCAGATAAAAGCGGTCTGATTTCATTTTTTCGGCAATGCGCGCCTCATTATTGCCGAAACGCTCGCGATATTTTTCATGCTGCTTCTTTGATAAATCGCTTAAATATTTATAGAATAGCATTACCAGGACGTAGTCTTTATAAATACCGCCGTCTACCTGGGTACGCGAAGAATCGGCCGCGGCCCAAAGAATTTTATTTAGATCTTGCTGGGTTATTTTGTTTTCCGGCATATTTTTTAGTATTTAATTAATTGATTAATTAATTCTTGATTTATTTGATTAGTTAATAATTGTTTTTGGCGTAATAATTTTTGATGGCGCAAATTATTAAAATAAATGGTAACTGCTTTTTTCTGGGTTTCCAGGCTAGGTATAATTATTTCTAGCTCCTCAACATCTTTTTTCAACATGGCATTTATTACCACGCCGGTTATTTTTTCATTAATTTGCCTTTGCGCAAAATTAGAATTTAGGTAAATGGCTAGGTATTCAGGCAAAACTTTATCCGTCTTAAGTCTTAATAAATAAACGGAAGAGGCTGCCACGACAGTTCCGGAATCAATTTGAATAACGGCTGACTTAAAGCTGCCGCGAGAAGATAAAACCACATCATTATTTTTTGCCAGAGCATTAGTACGATTATTACCTAAATCAACCTTTATCAAATCACTATTTTTGATTATAATATCTTCAATAATGTTCCTGGCCTGGAGCACTAAGACATCGCCGTCTGCCTGTTCTTTGAGAGTAGATCTAAAAGTATAGCCAAAAATAACCTCGGAAATATCTTTGATTCGTTTATGTATCTTATTCTGCATACCGTCACCATACAGCAAATAAATTTTATTGTCAACATACACACCATAAATATACTGCGTTAATATAATAATTAATTACTAAAATTAGGATAAAAAAAATTATAAAAACAAGCTATTTTAAGCTTGTTTTTTTCTTTAAAAAATAATGGGTGACACATCGCATTGACATAACCCATTAAATCCCCTCTACCCACCTCCTCATAATCTCTTTTACCTCTTCCAAATGCTCGCGGGCCAGGAAAGTATGCGGCGCGCCCTTGACGATACGCAGTTCTTTCCGGCCAGGCAATTTTTCGTATAATAGCTTCTGATGTTCTAAAGGCGTAACTTCGTCCTGATCACCGACCAGCAACAGTACCGGCATGGTTAATTTACCGGCTTGAGGCAATAAATTATATTTTCTTATATCCAGCACATGCGACCAGTTTAATCTTTTCATTACTCCTGGCCGGCTGGAGCTTTCCCATTCTCTCACGCCTTTTTCCTGCCAGGCCTGGCCAATTTTTTTAAAATCAGGCGTTTGTTCCAGCAGTTCTCCGGACACCACAGTCGAGACCGGCGCCAAAGCTTTTACTTTTTGCGGATATTTTTCCGCGTAGAGTGCTATGGCCATGGAACCTAAACTATGGCCGACTAAGATAAACGGTTCCTCATAAAAACTTTGCTCGCCGGCCCAGCCGATCACATCTTCCAGGTCTTCGTAATAATTAGTCAGGGTCGCGTCCTCCAGCTTGCCATCGCTTTCAGCGATTGAATTAGTGGCGTCAAACAATACTACGGTATAGCCATTATTCTTAAAGGCCCGCGCGAAAGTTTGGATGTGCGGCTGTTCTTTAAAGCCGCCCAAGCCATGCATGACAAAAGCCAGCCCTCGCTGGCTTTCCGCCGCTTCCACGGCCACCGCGATTTTTTCGCCTTGGCGATTTTTAATAGTTAATTTTTGCATAATTTAATATTATGATAATCAGTAAAATTAGTCAAAAATTTAAAGCGATTTTAAAATCTTAACCTCTGACCGCCTTAACAATCCAGATTAGTACCACGGCTCCGAGCAGAGCCACCAGGAAGCTGTATAAATTAAAACCGCCCACGCCGCTTTTACCAAGCAGGCTCATAATCCAGCCGCCTAAAACCGCGCCGATTATGCCGATAACAACGTTCAACACAATACCCTGCTGGGCATCGGTCTTCATAATCATAGACGCCACCCAGCCGACCAACCCGCCAAAAATAATCCAGAGAATAATCCCCATAAATTTTTTATTATTTAATTATAATATAATTCTACCCGCTAATCATTAGTTTAAGGTTAAGCTGAATCCTTGATTTTTAATAAAATTTATGCTAATTTACAGTTATGAGCTCTTCCATAAAAAATATTGACCCTTTGCTGGACACCTCCCAGAGCGGCCATTCGCTGACCAGGGCAATTATTAACACCATCCGGGAGCCCTTGGTCATACTTGACGAGAAGTTAAAAATAATCGCGGCCAGCAAATCTTTTTATAAAAAATTTGGCCTGGATTTTGACGTGACGCATGGCAAAATGTTTTATGATCTGGGAAACGGACAATGGAATATTCCAGCTCTGCGCGTCTTGCTTGAAGAAGTAATTCCCGAGCATAAAATAGTTAATGACTATGAAATTAATCATGACTTTTTTAAATTAGGCCAGCGGACCATGCTTATCAACGCCAAGGAAATATCCGGCAGAGCTAACCGCAAAAAAATGCTGATCTCAATTTTTGACGTCACCGATCAGCGCAAGCTTGAACACGAGCGAGAAAATTTAGCCAAACAAAAAGATATATTATTAAAAGAAATGCGCCATCGGATAGCCAACAGCCTGCAGATTATTGCCAGCATCCTGCTGTTAAAAGCAGAAAGCGTGACCTCGGAGGAAACCCGTTCCCAGCTGGAGGATGTCCATGACCGGATTATGTCAATCGCCACAGTTCAAGGCCATCTTGATCCGGCCGGTCTGGACAACAACGTAGAAGTCGCCCCCTATTTAAGAGCTTTATGCCAAAGTCTGGCCGCCTCAATGATCGGCGATCGCAAGCCAATCTCTATTAAGGTTTGCGCCGGACCGGGAAAAGTTACGACCGACGAAGCCATCGGCCTGGGATTAATTACGACCGAGCTGGTGATTAACGCCCTTAAGCACGCCTTTACCGCCAATCCGACAGGTGAAGTAACGGTCGGTTATGAAGCCCAAGAATTAAATTGGCGGCTGACCATCGGGGACAACGGGCGAGGCATGTCTAAAATTGATTTAACCGGCCGCAAGGGTTTAGGCTCGGGGATTGTTAATACTCTGACAAAACAATTGAACGCGATAGTTAAAACCGAAAGCTCTTCAACTGGAACCATAGTCTCTATTATTCATGAATAAACAAAATTTATTATATGCTTATCCAGCTTCTGCCGGAATAAGCGGCTCATTATATTTAAACTAAGCTGAAAGTCTTGTTATTTATTCAGCGCCGCGGTATTAACAGCTTATCGGGCGGCGCGCGCCGATAATTTTTTCTACCGCCGCCAGCACTTCTTTCGGCGAACAATCTCTCTTAAAAATATAGGCGGCCGCTCCCAGGCTCTCGCATTTTTTCCGGTCTTGATCCGAATCTAAATTCGTAAAAACCACCACCGGAATATCTTTTGTCAGCGAATTTTTTTTAACCGCCGCCAAATAATCATAGCCTTGCTCGGAGATAAGATCAACGACGCCTTTTTTTTCTTTGGGGATGATAATATCAAGCAAAACTAAATCCGGCCGTCCGGCTTCCGTGGCCGCCAAAGCTTCTTCAATATCTTTAGTGGACGAAATCTCATAGCCGTAAGCGGCAAAATAATCATGGTAAATATCAACTAAATTTTTCTCGTCTTCCACGAACAAAATTCGGCCCTGGCCTGATTTTATTGTTCTAACAGGCTTTTTAACCATAAATTTAACCGAGCGGCTGATTATTTTTTTCAAAAATAACTATTTTATCCTTTTTAATTATCCGCGCCTCTCTCGCCTTATCAGGCTGTTGATTTTGATAAATCGGCACGGTAAAACTAAAAGTTGACCCTCGGCCCAGCCCCCGGCTGTCGCAGGCCATTATGCCGTCATTGCCTTCAACAATTTTTTTGGAAATATAAAGGCCGAGGCCGGAGCCGTCGGGGCGCAGAGACTTGGCGGCCCGCCCGCGGGAAAATTTTTGAAATAATATCTTTTTGTCTTCCGCGGACAGGCCGGAGCCCGTGTCGGCAACTTTAATTTTTAAATACTTTTTATCAGCTAGTTCATAGCTGACGGCAACACTGCCTTGTTCCGTATAATAGATGGCGTTATCCAGCAGATTGGAGATAACGTGGGTTATTTTCTTGCCGTCGCACCAAGCCGCCGGCAGGGCAAAATCCGGCTGGCTGGCGGAGATGGCCAGTTTTCTCTTGCTAGCCAGCGGCAGCTGCCGCTTTTCAGTAATCAGCCTTTCCACAATGGCGGCCAGATCGGTTTTCGCCGGTTTCATTTTCATCTTTTCCCCCTCCAATTCGTAAGCGTCCCAAAAATCTTGAACCGTCTGGGTGATTCTTTCAAAACCGGCTTTAATGGCTTCCGACGATTTAGCCGCGTTCCAAATTTTTTCATCCATCATGGAAAAAGCCCCTCTGACAATGGAAATCGGCGTATTGAGCTGGTGGTTGACTACCCTTAAAAAATCAGTCTTCATGCTTAACAGCTCCTGGAGATAGCGGCTTTTTTCCTTAATATCTTTGGTTTGATCGTTAACTTTAGCTTCCAGGTTATCCGTTAGCTCTTTCAGCGCGTCCTTGGTTTGGTTTAAGAAGAAATTGGATTTAATGATCTTTTCCGTACTGCGGTTAAAAAAATAACCATAGACGATAACTAAAGTAAAAACCGTAATTATTGATAACAGCGAAAGCCTTTTTTCAATCAAAAAAAACAGCGACAAAAATGTAATTATTAAAATCAGGCTGATAGCTTGATATTGCAAAAACAAACAATGGCGAAATTTAAACTCGCAATACTGGCAGCGCTTATACGGCGGGTATTTTAAATTTTTTACCAGCCAGCAGTTATTATTAAGATAGCCGCTCCCGCCTATTTCTTTTTTTTCTTTTTTAATTTGCGCGCCTCCCGCCATAGTCTAATTTAATAATTTTTTTAAAAGAACATACATTAAAGTCGCCACGCAAAAACCCACGAAGCAGGCCAAAAATATCATCAAATCAACTATTAAAAGATAAATCCAGGCAAAATTGGCGAACTTGTCAAAATAAAGAAGCAAGAAGCCGATTAACAGCAACGCTCCGGTCGCTCCGGCCACAAAATTTATTTCACCTGATTCTCGGGGCGCCGGCGCGGATTTCTTTTTATAAACTAGCGCGTGCAGCTGATAAGGAATGTTTAATTTCATGGAAAAAACGCCAAAAATTATCAGCAGGCTGATCGCTAAAACCAGCCACTGGCTATGAATTAAAACAGCGGCTAACAGCAGTACCCCGTAAGTGGCGCGGGAAAACCTTAAAGAACCATCATAAATTAGGCATTGTTGCATAGAAAAATATTTTTAAATTAAAAGTTAAACGCACTTTTTCACGGCCAAACACGCTTTTCTCACGTCTTCAATATTATTATAGATGTAAAAACTCAAGCGGCAGCTGGCCGGAGGATTTAGCTCGTAATAATGATGCGCCAAAGTCGCGCAATGGCAGCCGGCCCTGGATTCTATCCCTAATTCGCTTAATTCTCCGGCGATTTTAAAAGGACTTTTGCATTTATGGGTAAAGGCGACTAGGGAGGTTCTGCCAGCCGCGTTTTTCGGGCCGAAAATATTTACCGACGGCAGCTGCTCCAATATTTTTAGCGCTTCGCCAACCAGAGCTTTTTCGTGCGACCTGATATTATCCATGGCTTTTTTGACGTCCGCCGCGGCCAGCTTTTTATCGGTCATGAAATACCGGTACTTCCCCGGGTTTAAAGAAAAGTCTATCAATAGCCTTAGGGCTTGGGCGGAAAGAATCGTGCCTAAAATATTAGGCGTGCCGGCCGTGAACTTCCAGGGCAGTGAGTTATATTCCACTTTTTCCCGGCTGACCATGCCTTCGGCAATCATGTCGCCGCCGTAAAGAAACGGCCTCATTTTCAACAGCAATTCTTCTTTGGCGTAGAGCGCCCCGACGCCAAAAGGCGCCATCATCTTATGGAAAGACCAGACCAGAAAATCTACATCCAGCTCATTAACATCAATGAAAGCATTGGGCACGACCTGGGCGCCGTCAATTAAAAGATATGATTTTTTTTCTCCGGTCGGCTGGACATAGCCGCTGGAATCGGCGATGGTTCGTATTTTTTTAATCGGGTTGATTGTTCCTAAAAAATTTGACGCGCCGCTAGAGCAGACTAATTTAGTTTTATTATCCACCAGTGATTTTAGGTGTTTTAGATCAAGTACTCCGGTTTGTTTATCAAATTTAGCGATTCTGCATTCTACGTTAAGGCCGAATTTCGGCAGTATTTCATGGCACAAGCCGTACCAGGGAACATAGTTTGAATTGTGCTCCATCAAGGTCGTAACCAAGTTATCGCCGTCTTTAAATTCAGTCATCAGGGAGTACATCACCGAATTAATCGCCTCGGTGGCATTGCGGTATAGAATAATATTTTTCCGCGAATTCGCGCCGACGAACTGCGCGATTGTATCGTAGGAGGACTCAAACGCTTCAGTGGTCAACAGCGACGAGCGCGATTGGCCTCGGTGGACGTTATCATACTGGACTGCCAGTTCTTTTAAAAGGTCCAGCAACTGGACGGGAATTTGCGTGCTGGCCGCGTTATTGGAGACCACCCGCCCCGCTTTTATGGCCGGAAAAAACTCTCTGATTTTTTGCGTATCTATCATATGTGCATAATCTTACAATTTTTTGCGGTTTTTCACAAGCGAGGCGATTTTTATCTTCTGGTTCTTAATTCTCTTCTTATTTCCAGATAGTCAGGCACGGCCTCGGCCACCAGATGCCAAAATTTCCCGGAATGGTTAAATTCTTTTAAATGGCATAACTCGTGAACGATTATATAATCGGCAATATGCTTTGGCAAAAATAATATTTTATAATTATAATTCAGATTGCCTTTTTTAGAGCAGCTCCCCCATCTGGTTTTCTGCCTTTTTATCGTAATCGCGTTAAATTTTAATTTATAAAATTTATTAAAATAATTTACCCTAGCCAGCGCCAAAGCCAAGGCGGCCTGTTTATTTTCTAAATATTCTTTTTTACCGCCCCGAATAAAAATCAGTTTGCCGTTATTTTTAAAATACAAAATCTTATCTAAGAGCCAGGCGGCTTTCGCGCTTAAAAATTTTTCCACTATATTTTCCTTTATACCATAAGGCAAGGTAACAACTACGCTGGTATCGCAATATACCGCGATTCTCATTCTTTTGGCTCGCTTGCTTTTTCTTAACTTATACTCAATTTCCTGATCATGGAGAAAAATTTTTCTTTTCATATTAAAACTTTTTTACGATTATATCCACCATTCTATTCAGATATTTTGAGAAATCATTAATTTTTATTTTGTCCTTATAATCTTTTAGGGTTAATTCCTGTATGGTTCGTTTAATTTCTTTCAAAAAATAATCCCTTTTAGACGACTCCTGCCATTCTTTATCTAAAATTTTTGACAATTTAAAAGACATTTCCCTGATAAACTCTTTTACTACCGGCTCTTTATAATTGGCAATAAATTCTTCCGATATCGCGTATAATCCATATTCTCCCAAAGTAAATCCCAGTCCGCTTGCTTCTTCATTTTTACCTTTAATCTCTTCCAACAATTCATAATATTTTTTTATCCTTTCGGCTAAATCAATCTGGTGCTGTTCAAATTCTTTTTTAATCGCAGTTAGCCGTTCGCTGAATTTCTTAAACGCCGGGTTGGTATCGAGGTTAATGGAAATCTCCCGTTTCAACATTTTTTCCAAATTTAAAGCCTTTTCTTCGTCATCCATTTTTTTTAATCGTTCCAAAACATACAAATCATTAACTTTAAGCTCTCTGAAATTTTTGGTTATACCTTCGTAGTCTATTTTCTCTTGAATTAAATTTTTTAACTTGCCGCCGTAATCCGCTAAAAGATGCGCGTCGCGCAAAGTTTCATCTTCTTTAAACTCTTTGACAAAAGCCAAATAGAAGCTGGTAATCCACTCAAACTGCCTTAAATGCTGTTTTAAAAATGGATCGGGCGATAGAATCTCAAAAAATAGTTTTAATTTATTGTATTTATCTTGGAAAAAATTTTGTTTTTCCGTATTATCAATAAATATTTTTAAACAACGGCGCAAATTATCAATCGACGGATCTTCAAAATTAACTCCGGCGAATATTCTTAATATATCATTTAAAGTTTCAACAAAATGCTCTTTTACTTTATCAATGTTAATCATGGCCGAATCCACTATACTTTCATCGAAATTCAAGGCCGCTTCTAAGTTTCTGGTTATGCCGTAATAATCAATAATTTTACCGCAGCCTTTATTCGGATAAACTCGGTTGGTTCTGGCAATCGCCTGGAGCAAATTATGGTCGCGCAACTGCTTATCTAGATACATCACCTGCTCTGCGGCCGCGTCAAAGCCGGTCAAAAGCATATCGCAAACCAGTAAAAATTTAAGCGGATGTTCCGTGCTTTTAAAATTATTTATTATTTTATCGCGCTGTCTTTTGTTGGTATTATAAACTTTTAAATCATCACTGTCGCTATTCGGGTCTCCGGGCGAATAAACTACTTCTGACCATTCTGGCGGCACCAATTCGTCTAATAACTGCTTATATTTTGCCGTAGCCTCTCGGTCATAGCAGACAATCTGCGCCTTAAATCCATTGGGCAGGACATATAATTTATAATGTTCCACAATATCCTGAACAACCGCGCGCATTCTTTTTTCCAATTTAATAACTGCTTCCTTTTTGCCGTATTTCTTGGCTAAATAATCTTTTTGCGCTTGGTTTAAATCGTTGGTTATTTCATTAAATTGCTGATCAATTTTTTCTTCATCAATAAAAAACTTGGAAAGCCGGGCTTCGTAAGTAACCGGCAAGGTCGCTCCATCTTCTATGGATTGCTGAATAGAATAATAATCCAGGTATCGCTCGCCCTCTTCGCCAAAATTCCGATGGGTGTTCAAAGTTAATTTATCAACCGGCGTGCCGGTAAAGCCGAAGAAAAAAGCATTTTTCATTGAACTTCTTAGATTGATTGACGCGAAGCCTTCATTGCCTCGATGCCCCTCATCGCACAAGACAATAATATTCTCGCTTGGGTTGTCAATATTGGCCGGCAAATCATTAAATTTTTGGATCGTGGAAATAAAGATGCCTCGCTCATCCGACATTATTTTTTTTGCCAAATCTCTTTTTGAAGTAACCGGAATAATATTTTGGCCGCCGCAATTTAAAAAAGTATCGGTAATTTGATCGTCTAAATCATTTCTATCAACTAAAATAAAAACTTTGGGATTTTTTAATTCTTTGGCAAAGCGCAGTTTCCAGGCGGTAAAAAACATAGTTAAACTTTTGCCACTACCTTGCGTGTGCCAGATTAAGCCTTTTTTAATTTTGCCTTCTTGCACTCTCTCTATAATCTTGTTAGCCGCTCTCATTTGCTGATAACGGCACATCTTTTTTAATGTTTGCTCCTTAGCTTTTTCAAAAACAATAAAATTTTTAATAATATCCAAAATATTTTCTTTCTTAAGCAAGGCGGTCAAAGTCATTTCTAATTCACTGCCGGCTTTTTCCTTTAATCCATCGTCTTTCCATTCAAAAAAATACTGCTTAGGCGAGTAGGTTACGCCATAAACGGTTTTTAGGCCATCGGTGGCAATATTAAAGCAGTTAGGCAAGAATAATTTTAAAGCATTTTTTTCATACCGTTTTATCTGATCAATGGCGTTCTCATAAGAAACCGAACTTCCGGCGGTCGGGCTTTTAGCCTCTATGTCAGCAATCGACAAGCCGTTTAAAAAAACTAAAATATCCGGCCTGATATTTTCCGAATTGCCTTCAAAATAAAATTGGTTGGTAATAACAAAATGATTACCACTGTCATTGCGAGGAGCGACGCCAGGAGCGACGTGGCAATCTCTTTTTATTTCACTCCAATCTATCACCTGATAATTCTTTGTTTTTCTGGTCGCCGCGTTAATCAGATTAATGCCGTTCCTCATCAACTTCAAAAAATCTTCATTATTATCAATCTTTTTAATTTCCCTAACCGCATTTTCTGCTTCTTCTTCTCCGATATTATTAATTTTCATCACCGCTTTAAGCAGTTGTGGAATGATTAAAAATTCACTCTCAAACTGCCGCAAAACGGCGAAATCCTGTGGTTTTATATATTCATATCCCAGCCCGCGTCTGTCATTGCGAGGAGCGCCAGCGACGCGGCAATCTCTTTTATTATTTCCGCCACCTTTGTCATTTCCGCCCTGTTTGTCATTCCCGCGAAAGCGGGAATCCAGTTCATTATTGAGTTTTCCCGGATTTACTCCGCTTAAAAATTCAATTATATAATTTTCTACCGTGTATTGTTCGTTGAATTTCATATTATTCTTAATTTTATTTAGATTTAGTTTTTTGAAAACTTTGATTTAATGAATTTAAAGCATCTTTTATTAATTCCTTTTCGCCATATATTTTTCTTATAATTAAAGGTATAATATTTGTTGCTTTTTCAATTTCTTTAAAAGTATATTTTTCTTCATTTACATTATGACAATGCTTATCTCCTAACCATTTTATTTGTTTCGTTAATGTAGAAAATTCAACATTATTAGAAAATAATTTCTCTATTTTTTCATCATATTCTTTTCCTTCGACTTTTTGATCATCACATATTGCGTAAATACATTTTCTTAAACAGGCCGCGGCGCCATTTTTGGCCCCAAAAGAAAAACATTTTTCTGCTTCCCTTAATGATTCTTTCACTTTATCAGGTATCCCCGTAATTCCAAATGTTGTTTTTCTAAATGGATATTGGAAAATAAGCTCCGACACTTTATCTGCCAGCTTGCTTAATTCAGAGGAAATGGGCTTGCTTTTAGTTCTAGAAACGGTGGAAGTATACATTGCGGAGGCGGTTATTTGATATTGAATTTCTTCTTTTTTCTCTTCCGTTAGCCCTTCGAATAGAAAAATTATAATTTCTTCACATTGTTTGCATTGCAATAATCTATAAAAAATAGGATTATTTTCACTTCCGGAAATTTCTATTTCTTTTTCGGCCCATTTAAAATTAATATCCTTCTCGCAAAACGGACACTTTAAATTTTCTTTATCGATGTTCATATTGTTTAAATTATTTCAACCTTTTAAGATGGTAAAAAATAACTTCTCTGGTTATTAAGTTTAAAAAATTCCATTTTGGCAAAAGTAAATAAAGTTTTTTATAATCTCTAAAATTTTTTCTATTACGTCCTTTTATATTTTCGTATCTCATATTTAAACATTTATGTATGTCGACACTTTTAAAAGGCTCACTTTCAATCATATACCCTTCGCCGAATGAACCGTCTAAATAGTTTAATGGCTCATTCCCATTCCCCTTATAAATTCCCTTTATTTTAGACGGAAACATAAATCCATCATGGATATTTTTACTCCTATATTCATATAATGAAAATAGTACCGCATACATAAATTTATATTCTTCTGCACTATATACAGAAATATTTTTAACTGCATTCTTTATCTTAATATAATTTTTCGAAAAAAATTTATTTGCTATATCTATGTGACATGTTCTGAAATATTCAATTTTTCTAATTTCTTTATAAAAACTTCTTACAAATTTTTTTGATAAAATTGGGATTACTTTTTCTGGAAAACTCCAAACTCCGCTATCTTTTTTGTGCCTTTGAGCATCTAAAATTTTAATGAGATCAAGGTAGCTTTCTTCGCTAAATTTAGGATAGAGTAAAAGAGCGTTTTTATATATTGATAATAAATTAGCCAAATTTTTTCCTTTACGATTTTTATTAGTATTAGATGATGAACATAAATTATTTATCCTTATAAAATATTTCTCAAATAATTTATCGTCATATCCTTCCTTGGAAATTTTAATAGAATATTTATTTAATTCTTGGGGGTAATAATCCGAGCCATTACCAAAAGTCAAAACTCTCGTTAGTTCTATGCCTTTATTAAAAAATAAAGACAATAAAGCCATTACATCGCAATGACTCTGCCCCACTGAACCAAACTGTTCATCAGTATAAATAATTACCTCTTTAGTATCTTCATTTTTTTGTATTTTTATTAAGCCAGCCTTGCCCTTAAGATCAATATATTGATTTTCGCCAATTTCGTTAATATTTGTTAAATAGCTTCCCATATATTAAACTCTCACCCTCCCGCCTAAAAGATCCTGCATCAGGCCTCTTTTAAGTTCGGCGAGTTTATTTTTAATATTTTTATTAACTTCAATTTTTAAGTCTACATCTGAAATTATCTGTGCGATTTCTATTTGTTCGGGTAAAAGAGGGAGTAAAATTTTAGATTCTTTTACCCACTTAAAATGACGATTATAACCAGTGTTTGGAATATTTAAATTTAATAAAGAATAATATAAAAATTTAGTATCAACATCTCTTTTGCCCTGAAAAATTTTTGTTCCATCAGCGCCGACCGCGAATGTTTGATTAATAAATTTTACAACCCTTGTATGATCGCCGAACAAAATAACTGGATAATTTTTATTTATAAATTCTTCATTATTAGTGTAGCCACTTATAAATTCCTGACCCTGATCAAAAACAGGATAGTGGCCGATCGTTTGGTATTCACTCTTTTTAATACCCTTTAATTTTTTTAAAGAATCTAAGTCAAGACAATTAATAAATTTAATCTCTCTCCACTCCTCCGGCATCATTCCCAACTTCGTCTTTTTAAACTTCTTATGCCCAATGCCTTTCGTTAAAAGTTCGGCCATCAAACCCCTTTTCAACTCTTCGGTTTTTTTAATTTCCTGATCAACTTTTTTAATACCCTCATCCAAGCTAGATAAAATTTCAGCGATTTTATTTTGTTCTTTGATTGGCGGAGTAGCAACTTCCTGCTCCTGGTATTGTGAAATATAATATCTTTTATGGTTGCCAACTGGAAAATTAATTGATTTCATAAGCTCATACACAAACTTAATATTGACCTTTTCATTTCTTGCTTTTAATATTTTTATTGCCGACGATTTAATTTTAAAAGCAAAATCAACAAATTTACTATCAGTAGTAAAATCATCAAAAATTATAACAGGAACATTTTCGTAAATACCAAAATCCTCATCTGTGTATCCTAAAATAAAAGATTTATTAGCAGTCAAAACTGGAATTTTATTCTTATCCGAATAACTTGCGCTTTTTACTATATATTTATCCGGCCTTTCATAATCAAGCAAATCGGCAATTTTTTTTATTTCCCACCCCTTTGGAATTGTTTTAGCGATATTCATATTTCTCTTAATCTTAGATTAATCTTTACTTCATATAATACAATTGTCCACGAACCGCTTGCGCAAGTCCACGAACATAATTGACACTTTTTATTTGTAATTATTTGTTAATTTTTTATCAATTTGTTCCATTAATTTGGCGATTTTCTCTCGGTTATTCATTTTTCTGGAATTAGCCAGCCGTTCGCTTTGTTTTTTA
>JAUSGE010000034.1 GCA_030649205.1 bacterium | reverse complement strand
CTTTTGAGCGCGGCATGGGTTATGTCGCCCTGTCGCGCGTTCGGACATTGGACGGCATTAGGCTGATGGGAATTAATGAGCTGGCCTTAAAAGTTAATGAAAGGGTAGTTATAAAAGATAAAGAATTTAAAAGTTCGCCAGCAGAGTGATATTTTAGAAGGACAGAAAAGGCGGCGCCAACGCCTGTTCGCCGGACGATTGCGGCGGAGCGGGCGGGTATGACCGCTTGCTGAAAACTTTAAAAAACTCTAACGACCCCGAGCATGACGATATGCTGGCCTGGCTCGGCCTTGAAGATCCGGCCGACTTTAATAACTGAATATCTATGCCCATCCTGGAAGCTAAAAATTTAACCAAGCAATTCAAATCATTTACGGCCGTGGATCGGGTTAGTTTTGGCTTGCGCGAAGGCGAAATACTGGGACTGCTCGGCCCGAACGGCGCGGGCAAGACCACGACTTTGCAGATGCTCTTGGGCGTGCTCCTGCCGACTGGCGGAGAAGTGTTTTATTTCGGCAAGTCTTTCAGAGAGAACCGCGAAGAAATTCTGGAGCAAGTGAATTTTTCGTCTAACTATACCGAATTGCCTTCGCGCTTAAAAGTCAAAGAGTGCTTAAAATTTATTTCTTATTTGTATAACATCCAAGATCGGCCGGAGAGAATCGCGAAAATCGTGGAAATTTTTGAGCTGGAGAACCTGCTAAACAAAGAAATTCATCAGCTGTCGGCCGGGCAAAAAACCAAAGTCAATCTGGCCAAGGCGTTTATTAATTTTCCGCGCGTGCTTCTGCTGGACGAGCCGACTGCTTCGCTTGATCCGGAAGTGGCGGATTTTGTCAGAAAATTTTTGCTGGAGGAAAGAAAAAAGTTCAAAGTATCAATTATCATTACTTCGCACAACATGGCCGAGGTGGAAGAGCTGTGCGATCGGGTGGTGTTTATTAATCGCGGCAGAATCGTAGCCGACGATACGCCGCGGTCGCTGGCCGGCTCAATCAGAATCTCCCACCTTGAGCTTAAAGTAAGCGAAAAAAAACAAGAACTGCTGAGTTATATTAAAAATAATAAATTGGCATATAAAGATGACGGCCGCCGTATTACGATTGACCTGGATGAAAACGCCATTCCGGAATTTTTAACCAACATCATGCGGCAGGGTATTGTCTACGAAGAAATCAGCATTGCCAAGCCCACGCTGGAAGATTATTTTTTGTCTTCTTTATCTTCCACCCGGCTTTAGCCGGAGTTAATTTTTTTAATACCGACTGAAGTCGGGTAGAAAAAAATATGCGTTTTCATAGAATTATAGCTGTTTTATTAAGGTATTTATACGAATTCAAGCGGCAGGGCCATCGCCTGGTGGATGTTTTTTATTGGCCGGTGGTGGATTTATTGCTTTGGGGCTTAACCAGCGTGTTCGTCAAATCGTTCGCGCCCGAACTGCCCAATATCGTGCTGATTATCGTTTCGGGCATTGTGTTCTGGCTGTTTGTCTGGCGCGCCCAGTCGGATATGTCAATCAGCCTGCTGGACGATTTATGGAATAAAAATTTAATCAACATGTTCGTCTCGCCGCTTAAATTTTCCGAGTGGATTATTTCTTTTATTATTCTAGGCTTTTTAAAAATCATTATCGGCTTCTTGTTCGCCGCCTTAATCGCTTTTATTTTATACCAGGTGAATATATTTTATTTCGGCTTTTATTTAATCCCTTTCGCCCTGCTACTCATGATGACCGGCTGGTGGGTGGGCATGTTTGTTAATTCGCTGATCATGCGGCTCGGCTCTAACATGGAAACTCTGGCCTGGTCCATGGTTATGGTGATTTCGCCCTTTTCCGCCATTTACTATCCACTGTCAATTCTGCCCGGCTGGATGCAAAAGATTTCCCTGCTCGTGCCCACCAGCTATATTTTTGAAGGCGCCAGACAGGTGATTGATCAAGGTACGCTGGACTGGTCAAAGATAATTATCAGTTTGGCGCTGAATTTGATTTATCTTTTGCTGGCCATAATTTTTCTTAAGAAAAGTTTTAAAAAAATGCTTCAGCGCGGGCTGATTAGTTTGTATTAAGTTAGGGTTAATTTCCAGACTTACTCGTGGCTCTGGCATAAGAAATTATTTTACTGCTCAAGACGAAATTTGGGCGTTTTCCGAAAACTGAAATACGATTCCTAACTCGCTGTCGCTCGTACGGAATGACAGTTTTCGGAAAACTGTTACAATTTCGTATTCGCCTAAAAATAATTTCTCATGCCAGAGCCTAACATTTTAAAAATAAATTTATGAAAAAAGCAAAGCCGATTTTAATCATGGCCGCGGTTGCGGCGCTTTTAAGCGCGGCTGTATATTTTTTTGTTTTTAATCTTTTGGCGCTGGCCGATCAGAGCAAACTGCCGCAAAGTTTCAGAGTAAAAAATACTGCTGATGCGAAAGTAAAAAACGAATTAAGCTTTTCTTTCGCCGGCGACGTGATGCTCGGCCGCAATGTGGGTCATTATTTTCAGAAAAATAATTTTAAAGATTTGTTCGCTAATTTTGACGCCGGCGCTTTTCAAGGCAAGGATATTTTCTGGTTTAATTTAGAGGGGCCGATCAGTAATCTGGAAATCAAGCAAAATCCCAAAGACAAAAGTTTGGTTTTCAATTTTTCCCGCCAGGCGATTGAAGCCTTGAAATATTTAAAAATTACTACGGCCGGCTTGGCTAATAATCATACGGCCAATCAAGGAGCGGCCGGACTGGAAAAAACAAAAAATATTTTAAAGCAAGCCGGGATTGACGCGAACGGCGATCCGAATAAAATTGATGGCAGCGGTGTGACGCATTATTCTCAAGGCGATCTGGTTGTTTCGCTGATTGCGGTTAACGCCTTGTACGATGCTAAAGGCGCGGAACAAATAATCAAGCAAGAAAAAAGCCAGCATAATTTCGTCATTGTCCTGCCGCACTGGGGCAATGAATATCAGACGACGCATTCGGCCGGACAAGAAAAACTGGCTCGTTCCTGGATAGGAGCCGGAGCTGATCTAATCATCGGCGGTCATCCGCACGTGGTGCAGGACGCGCAAGTTATTAACGGCAAATTGGTTTTCTATTCTTTGGGAAATTTTATTTTTGATCAGATGTTTTCCGCCGAGACCCAGCAGGGTCTGATTCTGTCCGGCATAATCAGCGCGGGCAAGCTGAAAATCACGCTCACGCCGATCATCAGTAAAAATATGAAACCGGAAATTATGCGCGGCGCGGACAGGTTAAAAATAATAGACCGGATCTGCGGCTCACTCGGGGACTATTGTATTGATGATAAAATTGAAATTAGCCTAAAATAATATAATATGCATGCCTCCATCAATCCCAACGAACCAATTGTCAATTACCCTTCTTGGCAATTAATTAAAGACATTCTCCGGTTGCTTAAGCCGTACCGGGTTCGTTTTTGGCTGGCTTCTCTGATTCGCTTGCTGGGCGATTTGGCCTGGCTTTACCCGGCGTTTGCCTTCGCTGAAATCGTTACTTTTTTAACGCATTATAAGCCGGGCGATTCGCTGGGAGCGATTTGGTTAGCGCTTGGCTTGTGGCTGGCGGCCACCGTCATTAGGAGTTTAAGCCAATTTTTTTCCAAAAACATGGGCTACCGGCTAGCGGAAAAATTAGCTATTGATTCTACCTTAAAAACTGTTGAGCATATGTTCCGTTTGGATATGGCCTGGCATGAGCGGGAAAATTCAGGCAATAAAATAAAAAGAATCCAGAATGCCGGGGACGGCTTTAATAAGATAGTGCGGATGTGGTTCAACAATTATATAGAAATTACCGTTAACCTGGCGGCCATTAATATTATTATCTGGCGGTTTGACCATTATGTCCTCCTGGTCTTGCTGGCCTTTTTGGTCACTTATTTTTTTATCTCCAGCGCCATGACTCGCCGCGCCGGCGTGGCTTCGTACAGGGTTAACGAGCAGGAGGAAGCGGTCAACGGATTATTGTTTGAAGCCGTCAACAATATTAGAACGGTCAAGGTCATGTCTATGGCAAAAGTTTTATTCGCGGCCATTGTCAAAAGCGCTGATGGCTTGTTTAAAGAACTCGGCAGGCGAATTTTTTGGTACCAATCGCGCAGTTCTTTGCTGTCGTTCTGGGCGGCCTTGTTCAGGCTGGGCATTATTGTTATTGTCGTTAGAGGGATTTTAAAGGGACATTACGAAATCGGGTTTTTAGTTTTGTTTAATAGTTATTTTTCCGATCTGCGCGCGTCCATTGACGAACTATCCACCACCAGCATTGATTTTATTACTTCCAAAATTGGCATTGCCAGGATGAAGGGTATTTTAAACGAACCAGTTACGATTGATGATGAAAGAGGCAAGAAGCCGCTTTCTCCAGCTTGGCAAAAAATTAGCGTAAAAAATTTATCTTTTTCTTATGGCGCTAATAAAGTTTTGGATGATATTTCGTTTGAAGTGAGCCGCGGCGAAAAAGTTGGCATCGTCGGCCTGTCCGGAGCGGGCAAGTCAACTTTATTTAAGCTCTTGCTTAAGGAGCGTGAAGAATTTACCGGCGATATTCTTTTTGATAATGTTTCAATCAGACAGATCCGAAAAAAAGATTATTTTAAGCAAGTCTCGGTGGTACTGCAGGAGACGGAAGTGTTTAATTTTTCCCTTAAGGACAATATTACCATCACTAACGCCCAGGAAAAATCCAATCAGCGACTGTTGCGGCGGGCCCTGGCCACCGCTCATCTAGCCGAATTAGTTGATAAACTGCCTCAAGGGCTGGAGACGCTGATCGGGGAAAAGGGAATCAAGCTGTCCGGCGGCGAAAGGCAGAGGCTGGGTCTGGCCCGCGCGATTTTCAAACAGCCGCGGATTTTACTGCTGGATGAAGCTACGTCGCATCTGGATTTGGAATCCGAAGAAAAGATCCGCGACTCTTTGAGCCAATTTTTTGAAAATGTTACCGCTATCGTCATCGCCCACCGGTTGACCACCATCAAAGAAATGGATAAAATTTTGGTGATTGAAGACGGCCAGCTGATAGAAACCGGAAAGTTTGAGGAGCTACAGGCTCGCCGCGGCCGATTTTATGAACTATGGGAGAAGCAGAAACTTTGATATAATGGATAAGTAATCAAATAATCTTATGAAAAAAATATTAGTTTTGTCGGGAATAGCGCTGGCTGTATTTTTATTTGCTCCGCCCGCGGCACGGGCGCAAGATGCCGCCGCTCCGCAGGAAACTTTTAAAGCCATAGTGATACGCATTTTAGAAGAGAGGCAGGTTACCGCGCCGGATGAAAAAGGCAGAGAACAGACGTTAACCCGCCAGAAGTTAAGATTGCGCGGCTTGAACGGCGCTTACCGCGGCAAGGAGTTCGCAGTTAACCTGCTGGATGATCAAAATACCTTAAACAAAGCCGTTTATAAAGTTTGGGATCAGGTTTTAGTAATGTATTCGGCTGACGAACAGGGCGGCGGCGAGTTTTTTATCACGGATTTTGTCAGAACCAAGGTTCTGTTTTGGCTGTTTGTTTTTTTCGCGGCCGCGGTCTTATTGGTCGGCCGGATAAAAGGCTTGCGGTCGCTTATTTCTCTGGCGCTGACTTTTTTAGTGCTGATAAAATTCATAATTCCGCGCATCTTGGACGGGGCCGATCCGGTGATGATTACGGTTATCGGCTCTATCGCGATTTTATTTATTATTATCTATTTGACCGAAGGAGTGAACATGAAGTCCCATATCACGTCGGTCAGTATTTTATTAAGTTTGGTCTTTACGGTTTATTTTTCTTGGCTGTTGATTCATTTGGCCAGCTTGTCCGGCTTGTCCAACGAAGAAGCCGGTTTTATTGTTAACTTGGGCGCCAAGACTTTGAATTTGCAAGGTGTTTTACTGGCTGGTATAATTATCGGCACCTTAGGCGCTTTGGACGACGTTATCATCGCGCAGGTGGCGACCGTGGAAGAGCTGCATCTGGCTAACCCGGGCCAATCCAGAGGAGAGATTTTGAAAAAAGCGCTCAATGTCGGCGTTTCGCATATCAGCGCCATGTCCAATACTTTATTTTTAGCTTACGCCGGCGCCAGCCTGCCTCTCTTAATCTTGTTTGTCAGCGGCCAAAGCGCGTTCGCCAGCTGGGATATCGCTATGAACAACGAAATGCTGGCCACGGAGATCATTCGGGCTTTAGCCGGAACCATCGGCATTGTTTTATCCGTGCCGCTGGCTACCATAATTTCGGTTTGGTGGTTTAAAAGGAACAATTAATAATATTCATGGACGGAACTAATCGCGACAATATAAAACCAGGCCTGCGCGCGGCCATTGTGCAAAAGCAGGATCAGAGCTCCGGCAAGTTAACCGAAGGCATCGTGGCGGATATTTTAACCAACTCGCCGTTTCATCCGCATGGCATAAAAGTCAGGCTTGAAAGCGGGGAAGTAGGGCGGGTGCAGGAGATTTATGAGTGAGCTATCCACATATCCACAGCTCTGAATCAGGCAATTTAATTTTAAAATATAAAATGCCACAATATTCAGATAAAGCTAATCTAAAATTAGCCAAGGTAAATAGATTTGACAACACTATATCTAGTGGTATAATTAAAATATCTACAACAAGATATGGATTTTTCTCCAAGGAGCTGGGATTTAACAGGGTAAAGCACTTTCAATCAAATTCCATGCCAGAAAAGTGCTTTTTTTATTGGTCAACGGCCGGCTAAAGCCGGGTAGAAAATAAAAATATGCGTTGTCCAGTCTGTTATTATGAAGACTCAAAAGTAATTGATTCGCGCGTGGCCGCGGACGGCCTGTCTATCAGGCGCCGGCGCGAATGCTTAAAGTGCGGTTTTCGCTTTTCAACTTACGAGGAAGTGGAAATTTTGGATTTGGCCGTGGTCAAGCGCGATGGGCGCAAAGAATCGTATTCGCGGGAGAAAATCGTTAAAGGGTTGAAGCGGGCCCTGGAAAAACGGCCGATCACCGACGATAATTTTAAAAAATTAATCAATTCGGTTGAGCGTGATCTGCAAATTTTAAGAAAAAGCGAAGTGACGGCCGGAGAAATCGGGCAAATCGTCATGAAAAATCTGAAACGGTTTGATCAGGTCGCTTATATCCGCTTCGCCAGCGTGTATGAATCATTTAAAGACGCGCATGAATTCAGGCGAGAGCTGAATAAATTGCTGAAGACTAAAAGACAAGAAAAGAAAAAATAATAAAATTTATTTCTGGATCCCTGCTTTCGCAGGGATGACGGAGGACACCCCCCCCATGCAAGAAAATACTATCACCCAAATTTTAAAAAGATCGGGCGAAATCGCGCCGTTTGATCAGACTAAAATTATTAACGCGATTTACAAGGCCACTGAAGCCGTGGGCAAGCCGGATCGGTATCTGGCGCAAAAGTTCAGCGACCAGCTGGTGGTCGCATTGAATGAAAAATTTCACGCCAGAAGCATTCCGGCGATTGAGGAAGTGCAGGACATGGTGGAAGAGATTTTGATCAGGAACCGCCAGATTAAAACCGCCAAGGCCTATATTCTTTACCGCGACCAGCGGGCTCGCCTGCGCGAAATGAAGTCCATGATTAATTCGGACGAACTGATGGACGGCTATTTAAAACAAAGCGATTGGCGGGTCAAGGAAAATTCCAACATGAGTTTCAGTCTGCAGGGCCTGAACAATCATTTGGCCTCGGCTATTTCTTCAAATTATTGGCTGAACCAGGTCTATACGCAAAATATCAGAGACGCGCATAAAAACGGAGATTTGCATTTGCATGATTTACAGCTCTTGGCGCCGTATTGCGCGGGCTGGGATTTGCGCGAGCTGTTAATTCGCGGTTTTGGCGGCGTGTCCGGCAAGGTTGAAGCCAAGCCGGCCAAGCATTTGCGCACCGCGCTCGGCCAGATTATTAACTTTTTCTATACTTTGCAGGGCGAGGTGGCCGGCGCCGAAGCGTTTGCTAATTTTGACACTTACCTGGCGCCATTCGTGCGCTATGACAAGCTGACTCACAAAGACGTTAAGCAGGCCTTACAGGAATTTTTGTTTAATATCAATGTGCCCACGCGGGTAGGATTTCAAACTCCATTTACAAACGTAACCATGGATTTAGCGCCCGGACCGACCACGGGCGAGGAAAATGTCATTATCGGCGGCAAAATTATGCCGGAGAAATATAAAGATTTTCAAGCGGAAATGGACATGATTAATTTAGCCTTTGCCGAACTGATGATGGAGGGCGACGCCAAGGGTCGGGTGTTTACTTTTCCCATCCCGACCTATAATATCACCAGTGATTTTAAATGGGATTCGCCGGTAGCCGAGAAGATTTTTGAAATGACGGCCAAATACGGCATTCCTTATTTTTCCAACTATGTTAACAGCGACATGAATCCGGAAGACGCGCGCAGTATGTGCTGCCGCTTGCGCCTGGATAACCGCGAATTGCGCAAACGCGGCGGCGGTTTGTTCGCGGCCAATCCGTTAACCGGCTCGGTCGGCGTAGTAACCATTAATTTGCCGCGCATCGGCTATTTGTCAAAAACCAAGGAAGAATTTTATGAGCGGCTGGATAATTTAATGCACGTGGCCGCGGACAGCCTGGAAATTAAGCGCGCGGTGCTGGAAGATTTAACGGATAAGGGGCTTTATCCTTACGCCAAATATTATCTAAACGGCATTAAAGAGCGTTTTGGCGGCTTTTGGAATAATCATTTTTCCACCATCGGCATTATCGGCATGAATGAGGCCTTGCTCAATTTCGCGCCATTAAGAAAAAATATCGCTACGCCGGAAGGCAAAGAATTCGCTTTGCAGGTTATGGATTACATGAGGAATAAAGTTTTGGATTTTCAGGGCAAGACCAATCATTTGTATAATCTGGAAGCCACGCCGGCCGAGGGCGTGACCAGACGCATCGCCAGAATAGATAAAGATAAATACAAGGATATTATTATGGCCAACGAGGCGGCGGTGCAGGCCGGCAAAGCCTCGCCCTATTATACTAATTCCAGCCAGCTGCCGGTTAATTTTACTAGCGATTTATTTGAAGCCATGGATTTGCAGGATGATTTACAGGTTAAATATACCGGCGGCACGGTTCTGCACGGTTTTATCGGCGAAGCTCTGCCGTCGGCCCAGGCGGTTAAGAGCCTGGTGCAAAAAATCGTCAATAAATACCGGATGCCGTATTTTACCATTACGCCGACTTTCTCGGTTTGCCCCAAACACGGCTATTTGGCCGGCGAACATTTTTTCTGCCCCAAATGCGACGAAGAGATCGGCTATCTGCCCAAGGAGGAAGTGGCCAGAGAAGTGGAACATTCATTAATATAAATAGCTGTCATTGCGAGGAGCGCTAGCGACGAAGCAATCTCACGAACTATTAATTCAGCAAATTGTCCGTGAGATTGCTTCGCTCCTTTCAGTCGCTCGCAATGACAAGAATTTCTATGAGTCCCATTGAAACCAAGCGTACGCCTTGCGAAGTTTATTCAAGAGTGGTCGGCTATTTAAGGCCGGTCCAGCAATGGAATGACGCCAAGCAGTCCGAGTTTTCCAATCGCAAAATGTTTAAGGTTAATGACAATTAACATGTTAATCGGCGGGCTGCAAAAATTCAGTTTATTGGACTATCCTGGCCGCATCAGCGCCATTATTTTCACCCAAGGCTGTAATTTCCGCTGCCGTTTCTGCTATAACCCCATGCTTGTCTGGCCCTCACGGGTTAGCAAGTCAAAATATGCCCGCTCAAAATCAAGCGGGCAACAAAAAGCTCATCCCCTGATCAAGGCGGATGACCTTTTTGTTTTTTTGGAATCGCGGGCCGGCAAGCTGGACGCGGTCGTGATTACCGGCGGCGAACCATGCTTGCACAAGGATTTGGCGGAATTTATCAGAAAAATAAAAAATCTGGGGTTTTTGGTCAAGCTGGACACTAATGGCAGTCAGCCGGAAATGCTCAAGCGCCTGCTGGCTGAAAAACTGATTGACTATATCGCCATGGATTTAAAAGCGCCGGAGGAAAAGTATCAAGCGGTGGCAGACAAAAAAATGGATTTCAAAAAAATCAGCAAAAGTGTTAAACTGATAATGGCTAGCGGCCTGCCTTATGAGTTCAGAACTACGGTAGTGCCGGGCCTGCTTGATAAAGACGATATCGCGGCCATGGGCGAAATTATCAAGGGCGCGGATAAATGGTATCTGCAAAAATTTAAAAGCGACATTGATTTGCTGGGGGAAAATTTGCGGGGCCGGGTGCCGTATAACGCGCGGCAGATGAACGAGATGGGAACGATTGGGAGCAAATACGTAAAAATTTGCGAGGTGAGATAGGGTCTTGTCATTGCGAGGAGCCTGTAATCAGGCGACGAAGCAATCTCATGAAGAGAAAATTTTTATCAAAGATAGCAACTATAATTTAAATACGTTATTCGCGAGATTGCTTCGCTGACGCTCGCAATGACAGATAATCATATGGATGAAGAAATAAAAAAACTGCTGGAACAAAATTTGGAGCTGACCAAGGAAGTCTACGCCATGACCAAGAAAATAAAAAACTATATCACTTTTCAAAAAGTGATGAGTGTGTTTTATATTCTGATCATCGTGGTGCCGGTTATTTTAAGCATCATTTATTTGCCGCCGCTGTTGAAAAACGTTTTTGACCAGTATAAAGACTTGCTGGGGGTTCAGTCCGGCGCCGGCAATCCGCTTGAAAATTTGCTTAAAGGCGGCGCGGGCAATTTGAATTTAGATAACGTGGATATCAATAAATTGCCGGCCAATATCAGGGCGCTGATAAAGTAATTTAATATTTATATTTCTACCCGGCTTTAGCCGGAGTTAATTAAAAGCCGGCTGAAGCCGGGTAGAATTTATGAGTGTTTTCAATCAAAAAGTCTGGGCGGCTTTGCGGCTGATTCCGCGCGGACGCGTCGCAACTTATAAAGAGCTGGCAAAATATTTGGGTCGGCCCAAGGCCGCGCGCGCTGTCGGCAACGCTTGCGGACGAAACCCGGACGCGCCGCGCGCGCCTTGCCACCGCGTGGTAAAAAGCGACGGCGGACTGGGCGGGTATAGCGGGGGAGTGAAGAAGAAAATCAAGCTGCTAAAGCTGGAAGGGGTGATAATTGCTAATGGCAAGGTGGCAGAATTTGAAAAGAATATATACAGATTTTAGACACTCGGTGTCCTTGGGGACACCGAGTGTCTGTTTTTCGGTTTTTAGTGCGCAAGTCCACGAACATAATTGACACTTTTTATTTGTAATTATTTGTTAATTTTTTATCAATTTGTTCCATTAATTTGGCGATTTTCTCTCGGTTATTCATTTTTCTGGAATTAGCCAGCCGTTCGCTTTG
>JAUSGE010000033.1 GCA_030649205.1 bacterium | reverse complement strand
GAACTTTTAAATTCTTTATCTTTTATAACTACCCTTTCATTAACTTTTAAGGCCAGCTCATTAATTCCCATCAGCCTAATGCCGTCCAATGTCCGAACGCGCGACAGGGCGACATAACCCATGCCGCGCTCAAAAGATTTGGACAGATCTATTTCGGCCGCGTCCAGACTCATCCCCTGGCTTTTATGAACCGTAATCGCCCAGGCCAGGCGCAAGGGAATCTGGCTAACGCGGGCGATTACTTCATCATCCTCTTCAATAGTCCAGCTTGCCGGAATAGCGGTAATCTGGCTGTCTTTTTTAGTTTTAACAACCGGATAACCGTCCTCATTAAATCCCGCTATTTTACCCAAAGTGCCGTTTACATAGCCGGCGTCAAAATTATTTTTTATAAACATAACAACGGCACCGGCTTTTAATTTTAGTTCACGGGGAGCCAAACAGCTTTTCTTTAATAAATCCGTAAGTTCCTTTGGCCCGGATTCAGTCATCTCAAAAACGGCCTCATCTCCCGGGACGCGGGACAGTTCGTAACTATTTATCGCGTCAACGTTAACATTATGAGTGTAAAGCTTGGTCGGCTTTATGGAAAAACCAAGAGGCTTTAAAAGCCTGGTTTTTAAAACGTTCAACTCATTCTCGCCCGCTTGATTACTCCTGATCTTATTTAAAATATTGATAAACGTCAAATCTTCCTGCCTAAACTGTTTTTCCAAATAGCAAATTTTTATGCCCGAATTTTTCCAAGCCGAAGAATCATAAGCTAACTGCGGTTCTTTTTCTCTGTCTACCGGCGGCAGCTGAAAAAAATCGCCGCATAAAACAATCTGCAAGCCGCCAAAAGGCGTAAATGGATTCTTAACAGAGCGGCAGACTTTATCAACTAAATTAAGCCTGACCGCGTCCAGCATGGAAATTTCATCAATGATCAGAACCCGGCAATTTCTTATCCTCTCCCATAATTCTTCATTTCTGGCTAATCTTTTCAGCGCTTTATTGTCCAGTTTATCTTTAATGCCAATACCTGACCAGGAATGAATGGTCCGGCCGCCCAGGTGGGTCGCGGCAATGCCGGTAGAGGCCGTTACGCCAGTTTTGATCTTTTTATTCTTTAAATAATCAATAAACTTATTCAATAAAAAGGTCTTGCCTGTCCCGGCCGAACCAGTCAGAAAAACATTATGTCCTGACTGCAGTATTTTTAAAGCTTGGGTTTGGTCCATAAAATCGTTCTTAGTTATGGTGCCTTTGTTTTACCAAGCGGTCTAGATATCCCCTTCCGCACGATTCTTCCAATTCTGCCAATATCATTTGTACTGACTTATAAGAACCGGTCGGCAAAGAATCAATATATTTATATCGCTTATATTTCGTCTGCCATAAGGCGGACGACAAATTATGCAAATACAGAAAAAGGGAATGTAAAATATTGTCGGCTTGTTCCGGCATCAGCTTGCCGAAATAGCCAGGCTTATGCCCGGGACAACGGATATGAACGGTCAACGGTCCGATTTCGTGCTCCAGCATGCGCACCGCGGCCTGGCGGATATAGCCATTTTCATGTTGAAGCAAATCAAACAGCCAAGGAAATAGAAAATCCGGCTGGCCCTCCCGGTCGTGCAGAAAATATATGACCGAAACCGCCATCACAAAATTTTCCTGCCGCCAGTCTTCGGAAATTTTGGCATATTCTTCAGACGCGCCATTAACAATATTTTTAATATCTCGGTATTTATCTTGTTCACCGCGCGAGCTATACAACAGTTTTCTTACCTGGCGGGCGGCTAAGCGGCTGTCTTTTTCCCTGCCCAGTAAAATTGTATTAAAGCATTCTTTGATGGTATCCATAAATGTAAAGCCATATTTTATATATAATTTTTCCTAACTTAAGCCAATTTATTCATTTATCCGCCATCTTGTTGAAATTTTAATAATTCTATGCTATCATATAAATGGAATTGACTCCGAACTAAACTGTGGCGTTTATCGCCGCGTTCCCGCAAGGGATAGGTTCGGAGTTTTCTGTTTATCAAAAAATTTACTCTCTCGGCCAAATCTGCACATATATTTCTCTATGGGATATAATACGGCGATAATCATCCGATTTCTTTCTTTTATTTTGAATTGAACGATTGATTGAGCTCGCGACATAATCCGCCAACTGCAACAAATTATTGCTCTCCGATCTCTGTATTTTCACTTTTTTAATTATTTTGTCTTCTTTATTTATTCTCTTGCGCAAATACTTCGCTAATTGATTTTTAAAATCAAGATTTCCGCTTTCGTCAATAATAACGGTGGCATTTATTAATTTTTGCTTGGCATTTTCAAAAACCAGGCCGCAGGCATATTTGTAAAAAGATTCTTTATTACGGAATCCGTCTCCCCATAGTTTGTTCCTGTCTTTATTTATAACCATGCCGTAGTAGAAAAAATCATAAGGTTGAACCGCCCTAAGAAATGTTTCTCGCACTCGGTCGGAATTGCGCTTAAAATGAAACTCCGCTTCCGGCGGCCAGCCGATTTCTTTTTTTAGAAGCTGAATGCGCTGATCGCAGGCCAACGCCTCATCATTATCCTCAAAAACAACCAAGCCGATTGTAAAATATCGGCTTGAGCCTTGTTCTATTTTTAATCCGGAATCGCCGGATTCGTCTATAAAAATTAACATAAAATATAATTTTTTTTCTCATAAAATACTGATTTTAATCATTATTTAAATACTGATATTATTATATTTTCCTTTTATAAACAAACTTTTCTATAATTTTTAAAACGGCGACTATTAAAATAATTGCTATTATAAATTTCCACCCTGATTTTAAAAATATTATGAACAGATCAAAAAGCATTTTTGAAATTGCCCAAAACCATTCCCAGCTGCTTATAGCAATATTTTTTATTAGCTCCCAGTAATTAATTTCAATAAATTGAGTTTTCATAAAAAATTATTCAGATATCACTTCCTTCAACCCCCAAAACATACTGCTGCCTTTTTCAATCATATTCCAAATCCCTTATTCCACTCCTTGAGGCGTTTTTTCGGATCTTCAAATTCAACCTCTTCAGGGTTAAATTCGTTCGAATTAAAGTCGGCCGGATCTTCAAGACCGAGCCAAGCCAGCATATCGTCATGCTCGGGGTCGTTAGAGTTTTTTAAAGTTTTCTGTAAGCGGTCATACCCGCCCACTCCGCCGCAATCGTCCGGCGGACAGGCGTTGGCGCCGTCTAAGCATCGCGGATATTTTATTTTATGATCTCTCGGCAGTTCGCCCTCAAACAGAATCGTATGGCCCCAGTTGTCGCCGAAATCGTAGCAGTAAACGCATTGTTTTACAATTTTACCGAAGTAATCGGCTAGGCGCTCGGTTCGCTCGTCGCGGGTTTCACCTTTCTCCGGCCAGTCATTGTCCGGATTGGGGAATTCAACCGTGATTCGCTCGCGTCCGTACCTATCCCCGATATAAAACGCGTGCAAATGGCTGTCGGTCCAACCCATGGCATTCTGAATGGCGCAATGCAAGTCAAAGAAAGTGTAATCAGCCGGCGCTAAAATTCGCCGCCAAACCCGCGGCGTGCTGTCGTTTAAAGTAATTTTAAATTTAAAAATAGAGGGGGAATTTATTGGTTTTCTCATACAATTAATAGTTATTTTTAATTACAATTTAAAAAAAATTAGCGCCGCCTTTTCTGTCCTTCTAAAATATCACTCTACTGGCGAACTTTTAAATTCTTTATCTTTTATAACTACCCTTTCATTAACTTTTAAGGCCAGCTCATTAATTCCCATCAGCCTAATGCCGTCCAATGTCCGAACGCGCGACAGGGCGACATAACCCATGCCGCGCTCAAAAG
>JAUSGE010000011.1 GCA_030649205.1 bacterium | reverse complement strand
CAATCAATTCTTTCTTCTTGGGAGCTAGGTCATCGGCAATTTTCTTCTGTAATTTAATTACATCTTTTAGCTCTTTGTACCCCTTGGCAACTGCTTCAACGATATCTTTTTCCGGCACAATCTTGGCGCCGGTTTCTATCATATTTATCTTGTTTTCAGTACCAGCCACGACTATATCAAAATCACTTAGTAGACGCTCCTTATAGGTCGGATTAAAAATTAATTTTCCGTCCACTCTGCCGACCCGCACTGCCGCTACTGGCCCATTAAAAGGAATATCGGATATCATCAGCGCCAGCGAAGCGCCAAAAAGCGCCGGAATATCCGGGTCATTCACACCATCAAAGGAAAGCATGGTAGCCACTATCTGGACTTCATTCCTGATATTGTGGTCAAACCTGGGCCTTAAGGCGCGGTCAATTAAGCGCGCAGACAAAATGGCCTCTTCCGAAGGCCTGGTCTCGCGCTTTATCCACTTGGAGCCCTTAATCTTACCGGCGGCGTAATACTTCTCTTCGTAATCCAGTGTCAGCGGAAAATAATCCACATCCTTAGGATGAGCCGACATCGTAGCCGTAACCAGTACGGTTGTATCGCCGTATTGAACACGGCAGGAGCCATTAGCTTGTCCGGCCAGCTTGCCAAGCTCAATGAACAAGGGCTTGCCGGCCCATTCCTGCTCGTATTTCTTAATTCCCATAACAAAAACGACAAAAAATAGAGAGGGGAGAGTAAGGTTCTGGCCTGCCTAAGTTTTTGGACTATATTAATCTTGCGCTAAAACGCATGTCCAAAAATTTGGGCGGGCCAAGGCCCCATTTCGCACTTCCTCTCCTTCACAATTTATTTGTCAAAATTATTCTCAATCATATTATCATACCCCTAACTAAAAAGCCAGTTTTACTGGCTTTTTAGATTTAGATTAATGAGATACTATTTGGTGAATTTGAAGGTCAAATTCATCTTTCTTACAGTGTCGACATTATCACCAAACACCGTTGATGCCAATTCAAAGCCATAGGAGTTTTTAACTGAAGCAGTAAGAATGAATTGTTTTGAATTCAGTCCAGTTAAAACTACTTCTTTTGCAATTACACCACCGAGCGTAACATCCCTCCAAGTACCATCAACATAATCAAAAGATTTTATGAATTTATCTAAAGTAGTTTGGTTCGGATATACACGGAGAGTCGCAAGCGGTTTTGAGTCAATTGAATTGGCAGTTCCAAATGCAACATAGAAGAAACCACCGTTTTCACTCCAAGATCCTTTCGATGTCCAATTCGATGGATACTTTACTTCAAGCCCATATTGAGCATTTGTGTATGTTTTCCAATTTGCTGTTTCGTCTTTCGGGGTTGGCGTGGTGGTTTTTGTTTGAGTAGGCGTTGGGGTAGGTGTCTGCCCAGCTATTGGCCCCAGCTTTTTAACAACCACAAAATACCCAACCGCGCCGACGAGTATGACGATTACTACGACCAAAACTATATTCGCAAAACCTTTTTGATTCATAGGTTTTTTAGATAACTTTGAAAGTAGCGCCCAGTTAGATAAGTAGCCAGGTACTACGTTTAAAAATTATGAATTAAAAATTGATTTGATTATTCCGCGTCTAGACCAAATTTTTCCGGATTTTCTAAAACCTTTTTTATCGCGCTTAAAAAGGTATCAAAATCTTCTAAGTGGTTTTTCACAATATCGTAGAGCTCATCATTTTTTATTTCCGCGTAAAAATGCACCAAGCGATTACGATACTTAGCCATTTTGACTAAAGTATTTTCGGCAAAATCTTTATCAACGATTCCAAATTCACCCAGTTTGATGGCGATTTCCGCATACTGCGTGGCCTGCGCACCGGAAATACGCGACAAAATATGGGCCGATATGTTGAAAACGCCCTCCAACGCTCTGTGCAAATGATACTCGGTCAGTTTGTGGCCATCTCCGGTAGAAAACGCTTCAAAACTTAAATTAGCAAGCTTTTTTAGTTCAGATAACTCATTTTGAACGCCGTTGACTCTTTTTAAAATTGTATCCTTTTCAATAGCGAGATTCATATTTTAGTTACGAAATACGTGATAAAATTCCTTGATGAAAAATATATCGCAAGGGTGCAAAATCAGCATACTCCAGCATAACTCGTTCAATAAAATCAGCAAAAACTCCCGATTTTTCTTCATATAAAACTTGCCCTTTTTTCATAGCATGAACTTGTAATTCGCCGGACGCGGTTTGTAAAAATACTACGTCAATATTTATAAGCCGTTTGATATGTGAGGAAAAAATGTCATGCAAAGTATCAAAAAGTTTTCCTCTTTCTGTTTTTAACTTCTCTAAACCTGCACCATTCAGTAAAACACCGAAATCATAGTCGCTGGTTTCGCGCGCCAAACCCAAAGCCCGTGAGCCAAATAATATAATCGCACCCACGCCCAGTTCTTTGAAAATTGAGATTTCTATATCGCTAAAGTGGAATTCCAATGTTCTCATAACAAATATACTATCACATGCGCATCTAAAAAGCCAGCAAAACTGGCTTTTTAGGTTTAGGTTGATGAGATTCTATTTGGTGAATTTGAAGGTAGAAAGGATTTGGTCTGCCACATTGGACACCCTATTCACAAGTGAGGGGGATGTAGATATTACTAACTCAAAACATCCATCTCCACCTGAACCGCCAAAAGCATGATAAACGTCGACTCTGGTGGATGTTCCAGCGGCAGCGCCAGTGTACATTCCATAATAATAAGTAATCCCATTTATTATTTTTTTAATTAAAAGTTCTTCCGTAGAACCATTAGGCCAAGTAATTTTTTTGCAATCGGCTAAATTTGCAATATAGCCGTGACGGCCAACGGAAAAAGTAGATTTAGAATCTATAACCGCGGCTTCAGTAACTCCTCCACGAGCACTCCAATAACCTGAAGCGTTGAGAATGTTATTTTCTAATTCACTGCCTGTAATCACAGCGTCATTTTGAGGATATTTAAATTCATATCCGTTATATCCAGAAATGCGATATGTTTTCCAATTCGCAGTTTCATCTTTCGGGGTTGGCGTGGTGGTTTTTGTTTGAGTAGGCGTTGGGGTAGGTATCTGCCCAGCTATTGGTTCTGACTTTCTAACAAACGCAAAATACCCAACCGCGCCTGCGATTACGACAATTACTACGACCAAAATTATACTTGCGAAACCTTTTTGGTTTTTCATAGTTTTAGGTGTCGTATTCGCCAAGATTAATTTATGCCGTTGCCTCAAGAACCGAAACTCGTTTTTCCAACAATTTATGGTCCTTGATATCGGTTTTGTTTTTAAGGCCGTCTTTTATATCCGTAACGTCAACCTTAATTTCACCCACGGTTTCAATAAGCATATCAACTTTAGTTCCGAGAGTTTTTATTTCTCGGCGAGTATCCAAATGCGACTCCGCAACAACCCTTACTTCATCCGAAAATTTCTCATACAGTACTCCCATATGAGTTTTAATGTCCCCATTGATATTTGCTCTCAGCTCTTGCATGTCGGCTTTAGTTGCTTGGC
>JAUSGE010000008.1 GCA_030649205.1 bacterium | reverse complement strand
TGATTCCATATAAACTGATATTTTTATTAAATCAAAAATTTTGTGTCATTGCGAGGGAGCGATAGCGACCGAAGCAATCTCCAGTAAATCGCAACGAACCTGATATTGCTTCGCTCCTTTCAGTCGCTCGCAATGACAATTGTTAGCCTTTTGTTATTTCTAAAAAACTATACTTCAGCCCCTGATGCTCGCGCTCTTCCCGACTAATAACATGTTTAAACTCCCCATAGTCCGGAAAAAAGGTGTCGGCCTGCGCGGGTTCGTCGTCCACGACGGTCAGATATAATTTATTGGCCAAGGGCAAAGCCTGCGCGTAAACCTGACCGCCGCCGATGAAAAAGATTTCGCCTTGGTTTAATAGTAGCGCTTTAGACGCTACTTCAGTAGCGTCTAAAGCGCTACGATCGGCCAGCTTAATGGCTTCATCAATAGAATGAGCGATTAAACAATTTTTAGCTTCAAAATTTTTATTTTTTGTTAAAATAATATTAACGCGGTTAGGCAGGGGCCGGTCGTTCAGAGAATGAAAAGTATTTTCGCCCATAATCACAACATGGCCGGTAGTGATAGCCTGAAAATGCTTCAGGTCTTCGGGGATATTATAAAGCAATTTATTTTGCCAGCCAATGGCGCGGTTTTTAGCGATGATGGCGATGATGGAGATCATAAATAAGATTTAATTTTTTCCTCTTAAATTTTTCCAGTCTTTAGTGACGATGCCGCCGACCGGAGAAAGTTCGGCTTTAATGGCCGGATGCGGATCATAGTTAATCAATTCAGCGCTTTTGGGCTTAAAGTCATTAATTTCTTTTACCGCCGGATCTAATTTAATGGAAGGAAAAGTTTTTGGCTCTCTCTCAAGCTGTTCTTTAATCGCTTCAACATGGTTTTCGTAAAAATGCACATCCCCGAAAGTATGAATGAATTCTCCGGGCTGATTGCCGGTAATTTGCGCTAAAATTAAAGTTAACAGCGCGTAGCTGGCGATGTTAAACGGTACACCCAGAAAAATATCAGCCGAGCGCTGGTAAAGCTGAAGCGATAATTTTCCGCCGTTGGTATTTATTTGAAACATATTATGGCAGATGGGGAAGCGGCAGGCCTCCTCTTTTAAGGCCATTTCATATAGGTATTCCGGATTCCAGGAATTTACAATCGCGTTGTGCGCGCTTTTGTCGCGGCGCAAAGTATCCACGATCCATTGCAGTTGATCAACCGTTCGTCCGGATTTAGCGGGCCAGCGGCGCCACATTTCACCGTAGACTTTCGGCAGATTGCCATATTTTTGCGCGAAATCGCTGTCCTGTTCTATTTTAGTTATAAATTCTTCTTGGGCCAGGTCTGGCGCCAAGCCGGCTTTTACTTTTTCATGATAAATCCGATACGGATAATCGTCCCAAATATGGACTTTATTATCAACCAAATATTTTATATTGCTTTGTCCGGACATGAACCAGCAGAGTTCATAAAGCACGCCGCGCCAATAAACTTTTTTAGTGGTCAGCAGGGGGAAGCCTTGGCTTAAATCAAAGCGCAACTGGCGGCCGAACAAACTGTAAGTTTTAACGCCCAGCCCGGCGTCAGTTTGTTCAACGCCCTGGTCAAGCAAATCCTTCAGTAAATTTAAGTATTGATATTCGGGATGGTTTTGATTTGGCATATGATATTTTTAGAATCCAAGTTCACTGTAAAATATTTTATTGTTTATATTTTCAAATGCCTGCTTAATGCAGGGGATGATGTTTTCCGGCAGGTTGTCCAGAGGAAACCAGCTTAAATCGTCGCACTTGTCAGGTTCCATGTTGCGCGGCTCGCCGGTCCATTTATCCGTGGTCATAAAAACGTCAACTCATTCCCGAAGCTGCGGCTCGTTGGGAACTGCAAATCGGTGCATAACATGAACGACTCTCAAACTGTCGGGAGTTAAAATAATGTCTGCTTCTTCTTCAGCTTCTCTGGCCATGGCATGACGGAAAGTTTCCTCTCCGTCAAGATGGCCGGCCACCAAACTGTAATTGCCGTCCTCGTAGCCGGTGTTATAGCGGCGAAGCAACAAAGTCCGGCCGTCTTTTATTAAAACCAGATAGCAAGCCGGAATGATTTTAAATCGTTCGGCCATAAAAATTTCTGGATTCCTGCTTTCGCAGGAATGACGAATAAAATTACACCTGCGTTTCCTTACCTTCCGTCCCTACCCGTCCGCCCTGCCATTGGCCGCGGTATTGGTTGCCTTCTCCTAGGACTTCATGAAAAGTTACATGCGCGATTCGGGCGCCGAAGGAAATTTTAATATTGCTTGGGCCTAGATTGGCCAAACCGAAAGTTAGCTCACCGCAGTAGCCGGGCTGGATGATGCCGACATACAAACTTAAGCCCGAGCGGAAAGTTGTACCGCGAGGGAAGATGTGCCCGGACAAGTTAGTCGGCAGATTGAATTTCTCCATGGTTTTTACCAGATAATATGTGCCTGGCTTAAAGATAAAGAAGTTTTCCGCTTCCGCTTTGGCCGGATCATATTTATCCAATAAAGTAATTTTCGGCGTTTGCCTTTCTTCCACGCCCAAAAAGCCGTCGCCGGATATGTCATAGACTTCGCCGATTCTGATATCAAAACCCGCGCCTTCGGGATTATTCATTTCCCGCTCACAGAGATTTTCCACCAAATTTATTTCTTTAACCAGCTGGTGAAGTTTTTTTATGCCGAGAATCATATGTTATTTTTTTGCCAAATCAACCGCGGCCGCAACTATAGTTTTTAAAATCAATCTGGCAATGGACTTTACCGTCATATTTTTTTATTTTTATTCCCCGGCGGTCGGCCAGTTCGCGAGCCTCGTCTTCTTTCTCGGTTTCTTTGCCGCCGGCCTTTATTCTTTCGTACTCTTCAAAATAAATAATTTCTTTTATGCCGACATTGTTTAATGATTTCATGCAGTCATAGCAGGGAAAGGTGGCGGAGTAAAGCGTGGCGCCTCTTAATCGCGTCGTGTCAACGGCATTACCGATTCCGTTCATCTCCGCGTGGGCGCCGCGGCAGCGTTTTAATTCTTTGGTCTGCGGGTCGCCGTCAACTTTCGCGCAGCCAACATCAATGCAATGATAGTCGCCTTCGGTCGGGCCGTTGTAGCCTATGGAAATAACGCGATTGTTTTTATCAACGTATACGGCGCCAGCCTCAACATAGCGGCAGGCGGTCCGCTTTGAGGCAAGTATTGCCATGTTCATAAATAATTCTTCTTTGTTTAGACGGGCTGTTTTTGGTTCTTTTAGTTTTGCCATATAAAATTGCGCGTGTAAATAATTAAATAGTTATTACATTTTACCAAATCATTCAGAATAGGGCAAATCTTTGCACTCGTCCATGTTACAGTTGACACTATGGAGTGCAAAATATGAAAAAATATAAAAGGAGAATGTGGGAGCTGGATATTGGAATAAAAACATCTAAAAAATATGCTAATATTGATAGATTTAAGCTGTTAATAAATAA
>JAUSGE010000002.1 GCA_030649205.1 bacterium | reverse complement strand
AATCGCCGCATTAGTCAGGCCTTTTTTCTTGAATAGATAGATTCGGTCGCGCTCTGTCTGATCAAGCTGTTTGTAGTTTTTATTATTCATACAACCTTGAGTATACCACTCAAAGTTGCACTTCTAAATTGATTATACCATATTAATAAATTATTTAAAAATTAAAAATTGGAAATTAAAAATTTTTTAACATGTATAATCAGCAATATTTAAAAACAATCTATATTCTCTTCAAGAAAGAATTAATGAGTTATTTCAATTCTCCTATCGCTTATATTTTTCTGGCCGTATTTTTAGTAGCCGGCAATTGGCTGTTTTTTAATTCTTTCTTTATCGTCGGCCAAGCCAGCGTCAGAAATTATTTTGTATTGCTGCCCTGGATTTTTTTGTTTCTGTCGCCGGCCATTACCATGAGGCTGTGGGCCGAAGAAAAGAAAAGCGGCACGATTGAGTTTTTGCTGACCTTGCCGCTGACCGACTGGCAGGTAGTCTTAGCGAAATTTTTTAGCGCTTTAGTATTCCTATTCCTTGGCCTGCTCCTGTCAATTACCTTGCCGGTCAGCGTGGCCTGGCTGGGCAATTTGGATTCCGGTCCGGTAATCGGCGGCTATTTAGGCGCGCTGTTTTTGGGCGGTTCATACTTGGCTTTAGGCTTATTCATCTCCAGTCTGACTAAAAACCAAATTATCGCTTTTGTCCTGGGTTTGGTCGCTTGCTTCGCGGCCCTGATAATCGGCGCGGACTTTGTCTTGGCCGGAGCGCCGGCGATGTTCGCGCCCTTAATGCAATTTTTAAGCCTGGGCGGCCATTTTAATAATATCGCCCGAGGCGTAATTGATACCAAAGATATAATCTATTATCTGTCATTTATTTTCTTATTCTTATGGCTGAATGTCAGGGTGATTGAGAAGAGGAGCTGGCGATAAATTTATGAAAATAAGCAGAAAGTTTCTAAATGAAATTAATTCAACCGCGCTAATCGCTATAGTCATCGGCATTATTGCCACGCTAAATTTTTTTTCCTATAATATTTCTTACCGTTTTGACCTGACGCAGAACCAGGATTACACGCTGTCCGCGGCCAGCAAAAAAACCGCGGCCAATCTTAAAGATGTCGTCAGCATTAAAGCTTATTTTTCCTCGGGTTTGCCGGCGCAGTATTTAAACCTAAGGCAGGAAGTGGGCGACTTGCTGGACGAGTACGTGAATTATTCCGGCGGCAAAATAAAAGTTGAATTCGTTGACCCCAAAGATGATCAGGCTACGGCGCAGGAACTGCGCGCGGCCGGCATTCCGCAGCTGCAATTCAATACTTTGGAAAAGGATAAATATCAGGTGGTTAACGGCTATCTGGGCTTGGTAATAAAATACGGTGAAAAATCGCAGGCCATTCCGGTAATTCAGGGCACCAGCGATTTTGAATACCTCCTGACGTCAGCCATTAAAAAAGTGACTAACGATGAAGCGGCCAATATCGGTTTTTGGCAGGGCAACGGAGCGGCTGACGCGGTTAAAGATACTGGCGCCGCTTATAAAAAACTGGGTGAAATTTACAATGTTTCCTCGGTGAATTACGCGGCGGAAAAAAGTATTCCGGAATATCTGGATACCTTGATAATTGTCGGCCCGAAGGAAAAATTCGGCGCTTCAGAACTAAAAGCCCTTGATGGTTTTTTGGCGCGAGGCGGTTCCTTGGTGATTCTGGCAGACGGCGTGGCCGTGGGGCAGGGGCTGGAAGCCAAGAAAAATGATCTGGGTTTTAATACGATTTTTGAGGCTTATGGCGTTAAATTTAATAATAACCTGGTGCTGGACGTAAATAACGGCCTGGCTTCGTTCAGCCAAGGTTTTGTGACTTTTACCACCAGTTATCCTTATTGGCCCAAAGTGGTCAAATCAGGTTTTGATCAAAATAATTTGGCTGTGGCCAGGCTGGAGAGCCTGGTTTTACCCTGGGCGTCATCGTTTGATGTTGACCAGAATAAAACCAAGGGGCTGGCGGTTTCTTTTTTAGCCAGAACCACGGACCGCGCGTTGGCCGTGGCTGATAATTTTCAATTATCGCCGCAGGCCAGCGGCAGCGCCGCTGGCGTTCGGGGCAGGTTTAATTTGGCCGTGGCAATTTCCGGAAAATTTTCCAGCGCGCTTAATAGCCCCGATGCTAAAGACGGCCATCTGGTCTTGGTCGGCGACGGAGATTTTTTGAGCGATAGCTTTTTAATGAATTATCCTGACAATTTGGTGTTTTTCCAAAACGTGGTTGACAGTTTGAGCCTGGGCGATGATTTGATTGCCATTCGTTCCAAGGGCGTGACCGAACGGCCGCTTATGGAGATTGGCGATTCCGTTAAGAACGCGGTGAGATATGGAAATATTTTCGGCTTGACCGCGATCGTGGTGCTGTTTGGGCTGGCGAGGTACTATATGAGGAGGGGAGGGGGCAGAGAGGATGAATTTTAAGATAATATTCAATATCCAATATTCATTCAATAATCAATAAATTAATATTCAATTGATTATTTAAATATTAAAATATTAATTGGATATTGATCGTTGAATATTGATTATTTATTTTATGTCCAAAAAAACTCTCACTCTCGGCTTAGCGCTAGTAGCGCTGATCGCCCTGGCTTACGCCTACCAGGGTCCTTTAAAAAAATGGCAGAATAATTTAGGCAAGCCTAAGAATATTTTGGCCGGCGTTAACAGCGAGAAAATTGATAAGATTGAAATTAGCTCGGGCAAAGATGCAATCACTTTAGCCAAACAAGGCGAACAATGGAAGTATAATGACAGCAAGGATTTTTACGCCGACCCTGAAATTATGGCCAGCGCGCTGGCCGGCCTTAAAGCCGCGGCCGTGGCGGATTTTGAATTGGTTGGCAATAATCAGGAGAGAAAAAGCGAATTTAAAACCGACGACTCCGGTCTTAAAATTAAAATTTATCAGGCCGGCAAGCCAGCCGCGGACTTTATCGCAGGCAGTGTTGCCGGTGATTTTGACTCTTCTTATATCTCAACCGCTGCAGAAGCTGCTACTTATTTTGTCAGCGCCGGTTTAGCCAGCGCTTTCAGCCAAACCGAGTGGCGGGACTTAACTGTTTTTTCCGCGGATAAGAGTAAAATCAATAAAATAAGATTCCAATATCCCAACCGTGAATTTAGCGTGGAAATGATCAGCGGCCAATGGGCCGGGGTTTTACCGAAAAAATTCGCGGTTAATCAGGACAAGATTGAAAAAATAGCCGAGTCAATGGCGAGGCTAAAAGCCGCGCGTATTCCGGAGCAGAATTTTAAAGGCACTGGCCTGGAAAAACATTTGATAATTGTTGAAGCTACCGGCGAAGCCGTGGATAATATATTGATGATCGGCCAGGCCAAAGATGATTTGTTTTACGCCAAAACAGGGAGTAGCGATAATATTTATTTGATTGATAAGGCGGTTAGGGACGAATTGGATCAAGCCAGATTACTGTATAAGTAGTTTATACAGTCCTGGCGAGCTGCCGTTCCGCCCGGAAAAATACAGCGTATTGCCTTGGGGATTTAAGGCGATTAGGCCGATGGAATCAAATTTTAACAGCTCGGTAATGCTCCTTTTTTCCCGGTTATCCAGTTCAATCACCTCAAGCTTATTGCCGGTGGCATAAATAATATAGTTTTTGCTCGGATGCAAAATGGCTTGCTTGATCGGATTGCTGATTCTGGTTATCAGGTTTTTTTCCTTGGCCGCCGGGTCATAAAGCCAAATTTCAAAATCATTAGCATAGAGCAAGCCGCCGCTGTCGGTCCAACAAGCGGTTTTGACATCGTTGATAGTCTCAACAAACGGCGAATCATGAGCGGCCAGCGGGTTGATCAAATAAAGAATTCCGTGATCCTGATCATAAATGTTAAGTAAATTTTGCTCCGGATTGATAAAAAAATAATTAGCCAATGTCGGCAGGCTGATATTTTTTAAGAGCGCCGCGCCGTCCAGAGAAAAAACTTCCAGACTGGCGGCTGGGCGCGCTTTGTTGATTAAAAATAAATAGCCATCCTTAACCGCGTAATCGCTGAATTTTTTGTTAGTAATAATTTTTTCAGGCGCCTTATCGCCGTCCAGCCGGTAAATCGCGGTATTATCGCGCCAATAAAGGGTGTTGTTGCTCCATTTATAATCATAGCCGCCGGGCGCTATCAGGCCTAAATTGATTTTAGAGTTCACATCGCTCAAATCAAAAAGAAAATTGTCAATTACAATTTTTCGCCCGCCGCCCGCCCAGGCGATGTTTTTTCCGGTTAAGCTGTTTTGCTCAATGGATATTTGCGAGTCATCGGCTAGATTTAAAAAATCAATCTGTTTTTTAGATAATATTAAAATTCGGCTTTTGTCCGGCGCCAGGCTGATAGATTCAATTTCGGCTGAAGCTATCAGCGCCGGCAGGTCGTTTTTAAATAGATAGATATTTTCCGCGAAAGTGGAGGCGCCCGGATAAACGGTTAATTTTTTCTGCCAGCTCCAGTAGCCGCCAGCTTTAACTTCAACGCTGTATTCTCCGGGCAGAATATTTTTAATTTTTGCCGGCGTGGTAAAGTAATTGTTCCGCTTGAACAAAGAACTGATAAAGTTCTCTTGCGCCCGGCCGTCTAAAAATATTTTCGCGCCTCGAGGTTTTGAGTCAATAATAAACATGCCGGTGCGCTGGACGGAAAAGCCGCTTCGGCCCAATCGATAGCCGGCCGCGTAAAACATAATGGCCGGAGTCAGGGCAATGAATAAAACTAAAAAAATTAAGCTTAAAATTCTTCTAACTTTTAGTGTCATAGATATTATTTTTCCGCCCGGCTTCAGCCGGAGTTAAAGTAAGTGAAGCGGATTAATTCCTGAATTTACTCGCATCCAGGATGATTTTTGCCTCCGGCACGCCTGAATTTTCCTAAAAATGGCAAACTCGTCCGAGACTACTCGGCCTCAAACATGCCATATAATTTCGTATGCGCGATAAAAGCAATTTTCTCCGTTCAGGCATGAATGTCTTAGCGCTTTAGTCCACTCTTTTTATATCCGCGCCCAGCCGGTTTAGGCGCTCGCAGATATTTTCGTAGCCGCGATCAATGGAATATGAATTATGGAGAATTGATTTGCCCTTGGCCGCCAGCATGCAGATTAAGAGGTTAATGGCCGGCCGCAAAGCCGGCGGACAAGTGATTTCCGCCGGTTTTAGAGCGGTCGGGCCGGTAACGGTCACGCGATGCGCGTCATGGAGCACGACCTTGGCGCCCAGCTTGTTCAGTTCGGTATAATAAACAGCTCGATTTTCGTAGACCCAGTCATGCACCAGCGTCTGGCCGCGCGCCCGGGTTAAGATCGGCAGAAACAGCGGCAAGTTGTCAATATTCAGGCCCGGGAAAGGCCGGCCGTAAATTTTATCAGTCAGGGCGTTTAAGAGCGAAGGAATAATCGTGATGTTCACCAAATCAAATTGGCCATTGGCTGATTTGATTGCCCGGCTGATTGTCATAATTTGCCCCATGACTCTTAATTTTTCCAGCTCCAGACTTAAGAATTCTATCGGGCAATGCGTGATTGTTAAGCGCGAATTCGTGGTAACGGCAATGGAAATAAAGGCCATTGATTCAATCGGATCCGGCATAATGGAATAGCTTGCCGGCTTTAGTTTTTTAACCCCTATAATTTCCAGTTTAGTCGTGCCGATGCCTTTGATTTTCGCCCCGGCCTTGGCTAAGAAGTAGCATAGATCCTGCACCATGTAATTTGATGAGGCTAAGTTAATAGTAGTTTTGCCGGGCAGTAAAACCGCGGCCAGAATCGCGTTTTCCGTGGCCGTGTCGCCTGATTCATACATGGTAAAAGCCGCGGCCTTGGCCAGAGAGCTGTTGACGTGAAATTGATCTTTAACTTTAGCCGCTTGGATGTTCAGATGATTTAAGGCGATAGTGTGCGGATTGACCGTCCGTTTGCCTAATTTGCAGCCGCTGATTTTCGGCAGTGAGAATTTCTTAACCACCGATGTCAGCGCGCCGATCAAAAGAATGGCGGCTCTGGTTTTTTGAAAAGATTCTTGGTTGATGGCGTTCAGATTGACTATTCCGCCATTAATTATTTCCAGCTTGTTTTTGCCTATCCAATTTACAGTTAAGCCGATAGAAGTTAAAATTTCAATAATTCTTTTAACCTCCTCAATGCGCGGCATGTCGTTCAGCACGGTGCGGCCTTTAATCATGGGCAAGGCGCAGAGAATGGCTACGGCTGAATTTTTAGCCGAGTTGGTTTTTATCGCGCCGCGCAGTTTTCGGCCGCCGTTGATGATATAGTCGGACATAAAAGTTAATAATTGGTCGTTATTTAGATGGCTTTATCATAGCTTAAACAGCCTTTTTTTTCAAGGATTTGTCAAAATCTGCCAGGGTGTGATAGTATTAGAGAGTAAATATTAATCATGGCATATTATGGATAAGGAAAATTTAGCGGCTGCCGCGCCGGCTGTTAAAAAGCGCAAAATAATTAAAATAACCGGTTTAATTTTGCTGGCGCTGGTTTTAATGTCCGCTTCGTTCGGGGCCGGTTCAATCATGGCGCAGAAAAATGAATTTGTTAAACAGGCGAGCGTCAAACAAGCCGCCTACGCCGGGCAGGTTTATAATAAATACGTTACCGCGCCGAACAATAAATTAACGCAAGACGTTGATTTTAATTTATTTTGGAAAATTTGGGATTTGCTCAAAGAAAAATATGTTGACAAAAATCAATTGGGCGATAAGCAGATGTTTTACGGCGCGCTTCGGGGATTGGCCGAAGCCAGCGGCGATCCCTACACGGTTTTTATGGAGCCGAAACTGGCCAAAGAATTCGCGAGCGACCTGGCCGGAACTTTTGAAGGCATCGGCGCGGAAATCGGCAAGAAGAATGATATAATAACTATTATCGCGCCTTTAGCCGACATGCCGGCAGAAAAAGCCGGACTGAAAGCCGGCGATAAAATTTACGCCATTGACGGCAAAACCACGGCCGGCTTGGCAGTTGATGAAGCAGTCAGTAAAATCCGCGGCGTCGGCGGCACGCAAGTTACTTTAACCATAGTCCGCGACGGCTTTGATCAGGCTAAAGATTTTACTATTACCAGGGGAGTAATCGTGGTAAAAAGCGTCAGAACGCTGATGCGCGATGATAAAATCTTCGTTATCACCATAACCAATTTTAATGATGATACGTCGGGGCTGTTCAAAGCCGCGGCGCGCAAAGCCGTGGAGCTGAATCCCGGGGGAATAATTTTGGATTTAAGGAATGATCCGGGCGGCTATTTGGAAACCGCCATTGACGTGGCCAGCGAATGGATTGACAAGGGCGTGGTGGTGACGGAGAAGTTCACGCAAGATAAAAAAAATGAATATTTAACCAGGGGCACGGCCAGGCTGAAGAATTTTCCCACCGTGGTTTTAGTCAACCAAGGCAGCGCCTCGGCTTCGGAAATTGTCGCCGGCGCGCTCAAAGATTATGGCAAAGCCACGCTGGTGGGAGAAAAGACTTTCGGCAAAGGCTCGGTGCAGACTCTGGAGGAATTGCAAGACGGCTCGTCGCTGAAAATCACCGTGGCCAAATGGTACACGCCCAAAGACGTTAATATCAACGCTCAAGGCATTATGCCTGATGTTGAGGTGAAGTTTACGGTTGATGATTATAATAAGAACAAAGACCCGCAGATGGATAAGGCGGTGGAGATATTGAATAAAAAATAAGCGGATTAATTCCCATATTTACTCGCATCCAGGATGATTTTTGCCTGCGGCACGGCTGAATTTGCCTAAAAATGGCAAACTCGCTCCGCTCAAACATGCCATTTTCTTAACGGCAAATTCAGGCTAAAAATCATATGGCTGCTCGTAAAATTCAGGAATTAATCCGGTCGAGCTAAATACATAAATTATGGCCAAGAAAACTCAAGCAACCAAATACATTTTCGTGGTGGGCGGCGTGATGTCGTCCGTGGGCAAGGGCGTGGCCGCGGCTTCTATCGCCAATATTTTAAAGTCCAAAGGTTTCGCGGTAACTAATGTTAAATGCGACATGTACATTAATATTGACGCCGGCACCATTCGTCCGACCGAGCACGGAGAAGTGTTCGTGGGCGAGGACGGCATTGAGGCTGATCAGGATTTGGGAAATTATGAAAGATTCACCGGTAATCCCACAACCAGAGTAAATTACATCACCACCGGCCAGGTCTATCAGGAAGTTATCAGAAAAGAGCGCAATCTTGAATATGAAGGCGAGGACGTGGAAGTGGTGCCGGACATACCCAATGAAATCATCAGAAGAATCAAATCAGCCGCCAAACATGACCAGGCTGAAATTGTGGTGGTGGAGTTCGGCGGCACGGTAGGCGAGTATCAGGTGCTGTTATTTTTGGAAGCGGCCAGGATGATGAAGTTGACTATGCCTAAAGACGTTGTCTTCGCTATCGTAAGCTACCTGCCGGTGCCGCAAATAATCGGCGAGATGAAAACCAAGCCGACTCAATACGCGGTCAGAACGCTTAATAGCGCCGGCATACAGCCGGATTTTATCATTGCCCGGTCGGTCAGGCCGTTGGATGACAAAAGAAAAGAGAAACTGGGAATTTTTTGCAATATCGGCAAGGACGACGTTATCTCCGCGCCGGACGTAGAATCTATTTATGATATTCCGGTTAATTTTGAGAAAGACGGGTTAGGCGACCGACTGTTGGAAAAGCTGGGGCTTAAACCCAGAAAAAATGACTTAGCGGAATGGGCGGCTATGGTAAAAAAAATTAAGAGCGCGACTAAACAGGTCAAGATCGGCATCGTGGGAAAATATTTTTCCACCGGCGATTTTACTTTGGCCGATTCTTATATTTCCGTGATTGAAGCGATTAAGCACGCGGGCGCGGCTAATAATGTTAAGCCGGTTTTGCATTGGATTAATACGGGAGATGTGGAAAAAGAGGGGACCGGGCTATTAAAGCAATTTGATGGCATCATCGTGCCGCAGGGCTGGGGTTCGCGCGGCGCCGAAGGCAAAATCGCCACTATTAAGTATTGCCGTGAAAACAAGGTGCCGTATTTCGGCTTATGCTATGGCATGCAAATGGCGGTCATAGAGTTCGCGCGTAACGTTTTGAAATTTGATAAAGCCAATAGTGAAGAGGTTGACGCGAAAACCCCTTATCCAGTCATCCATATTATGCCGGGCCAAAAAGAGCTGATCGCCAAAAAACAGTATGGCGGCACGATTAGGCTGGGCGGCTGGCCGTGCAAAATCGTGCCGGGTACGCGTTTGGCCTCTGCCTACGCCAAATACGGCAAAAAGGGGATTATCTCCGAGCGACATCGGCACCGGTATGAATTTAACAATCAATACCGCGAGCAATACGAAACCGCCGGCTTGCGCGTGGCCGGCACGTCGCCGGACGGCCAGATCGTGGAAGCCGTGGAAATCACCGATCATCCGTTTTTCATCGGCACGCAATTCCATCCCGAATACATTTCCCGGCCGCTGGACCCTCATCCTTTGTTCGTGGAGTTTGTGCGGGTGTGCGCTAAAAACCCCTTTAACAAAGGGGTCGCCCGACCGTAGGGAGGGCGGGGGATTTGTATTTTAAAAAGTTTGACACCAAATTTTGGCGGAAGTATAATATAGTTATAATTTTTAACGCCAAAATTATGTCTACTATTCATAAATGCGATAAATGCAGGAAAGCCATTAAAGGGCAGGAGATAAACATTTCTTTTATGGATACAAATAGAAGATTTTTTGAAGAAAGAACATACAATAGTTTTGATTTCTGTGAAGAATGTGCCAAGCCATTGGCAGTTTATGTTAAAGGTTTTTTAAAATTTAATAATAAAATTAAAAAATAATAAAATCTATGCCGTTAACTCCGGAGGAATTCAATAAATTAGTTACTAAAGAGGAATTTAATGAATTGAGAAAAGATGTTAGAAAAATAGATGGGAAGATGGATAAATTGCTGGGTGCAGTTGAGGGAATCGCAACTCAACATAAAAATTTTAAGCTGGAAATGACCGCCAATCAAGGCGCGCATGATCGCTTTGAAGAACGGATAACTGGCCTGGAGAAAAAACAAGGCATAACTCAATTTGCTTAGGCTGAAATATAAAATTTATGAAAAATCAAAAAATTACCTTAGATTTTTTGGCCGGAATGATAAAAAATGAATTTGACAATGTAGGGCATCGTTTCGATAAAATTGAAAGTGAAATGAAAGAAGGTTTTAAAGAATCAAAGGACGACCACGAAAAACTTGAATTGAAGGTATCCAACGTGGCTTACCGCTTTGAGCTGGTTGAATTGCAAAAACGAGTTGAACTATTGGAAAAGAAAGTTTTAAAAAGTTAACAATGAATAACTTTAATATAGCCAATTTTACGAGAGAGAGAGAGAGAGTAAAATAACTCGTTGGATTTTAATTTTTTAGAGGTTCAGCCTCCAGTTTGGAGGCTGAACCTCTTTTATATTTTAAACTTATGCCTAAATCAAAACTCCTTTTGCAAATCGCTCTGGCCAGTCTGATCGCCACCCTGGCCACGGCCGCTATTGTAAGCGCGGCCACGACTATCGGCAATAATATCTCAACCGACGGAACATTAACCGCTTCCGGCGCAACCACTATCTATGGCGCTGCTTCCATCGGCGGCGCAATTACGGCCACCAGCACTCTGAATGTCAGTGGGTTATCAACTTTTGGCGGCAATGTGGGGATCGGTACGACAACTCCCAATTGGCAGCTGCAAGTTTCAGGTACTCGTCCATCATTAGGCTTGTCCGACTATTCAGCCGCGGCTGATTCCAAACATTGGCTACTAACCTCTATGGCCGGCAATCTCTATATCGGCACCTCCACCGATGCCTACGCCACTTCTTCGCCGTCGGCTTTAACGATATTGAGTAATGGGAATGTGGGGGTGGGAACGACGAGTCCGGCTTATAGTTTGGAAGTTAATGGTGACATTAATTTAAATGGTAATTTTGTTAATCTACCCAACACTTCTATTTCTGATAGCCAGTTAGTTGGCTATTGGCCGTTGGATTGGAATTTTTACGATTACACTAGTAATAGCAATACCGGTGTGACAACTGACGCCTATCCTTATACTTTTACAGCAGGAGGAAAATACGGCGCCGGTTATAGTTTTGGCGGTAGCTCTTGTCCGCTTAATGTCGGTCATGGCGCTTCGTTAAATGTCGGTTCGGCCGGAACTTATGAAGCTTGGATCAAGCCTACTAATATAGGCAGTGCTTATCAGATTATTTTTAATCGCGGACAATTTGAAAACAACGTGCCGGTAATAACTATATTCTTGCGTACCAACCGGGTTAGATTTATTATTGCGGATAATACTCATGGTTCAACCATTCTTAGCTGGGAAAGCGCCAATTTGCAAAATGGGCAATGGTATCATGTGGCCGGGGTCTATGACGGGACAAACGTAAATTTATATGTCAACGGAACCATGGTAGCCACCTCGCCGGAAACAACTTTTGACAGCTCTGATTTAAATTCAATTGATACAACCGTTGGTTCTTGGAGCTGCGGTTCGAGCTATAATTTTTATGGCACGATTGACGAACCGAGAATTTACAGTCGGGCATTAAGCGCGGCAGAAATAAAACAGCATTATAATGCCAGAAATATTTTTTACCCAGGCCTGGCTTATTTAAAAAAATCAGGCGACGATATTTTTGGGAATTTAAATATTTTAAATAACGGAAATTTAGGCATTGGCACATCCACCCCAAATAATATGCTAACAATTTACAGTACCACCAAAGCCGGTCTGGAGTTTTCCGGCTCGTCCGGTTCAGCCTATAAATGGACTATCGGTATGGATAAAAGCGATGCCGGTAAATTTAAAATCGCTTCGTCCACGGCGCTGGGCACGAGCGATAGATTGATAATTGACGGCGCGGGTAATGTGAGTGTGGGCGGATATGCCACGACCACGGCGGCCGGAGTTTTTAGCCCGGGCCGTTATCCGACCGGCTCAACGCCGACTTGCACGGCCAATGAAGAGGGCGGCTTTCTTTGGAATTCCACCACTAAAAAAACCTGTGTTTGCACAGGTTCAGGCTGGATAGAGGCGACCTCAACTACGGCGGTAGCATGCTTCTGATTATTTATAACCTCACCCTGCCCTATCCTTGATAAGGAGAGGGAGAAAGCAAAAAACACTCCTCAAATTGCAGGGTGTTTTTTATATGGGATTTTATTTTTATTGCTATATTCGCGAGATTGCTTCCCCCGGGTCAAGCCCGGTGCTAAAGGCGGTCGCTCGCAATGTCGGAAAATTCTGGATTCCCTGCCCGCCGACAGGCAGGCGGCTCTCCGCTCCGTTACGGCCGGAATGACGATAGCAAAAGACACTCGGTGTCCTCGTGGACACCGAGTGTCTTGAATTTAATGCAAAGATTATTTTACCGGCATGACATTAACGATTTTGGTGGATACCAAATCGTTATCAAATTTCCTGATTTTTTTGGTGGTGAACTTGACCAGGCCGGTGATGACGGAAAACAGGGTGTGGTCTTTGCCGGTTTTAACGTTTAAGCCGGCGCGGTATTTTGTGCCGCGCTGGCGGATGATAATCGCGCCGGGTTTGGCGTATTGGCCGTCCTGCAGTTTTACGCCCAAACGCTGGCTTTGCGAATCGCGGCCCAAAGCGGTTGAGCCGCCTGCTTTCTTATGTGCCATATCACAGTAATTTTCAATTTTCAATTTTTCTGGCTATGCCAGATCTCGCGTAGCGAGACAATTTTCAATTAAGATGAAAATAAAAAATGTAGACTGAAAAGTCATTTAATAGTTATTGTTTGTATAATAGCAAAAATGCCGAATTTGTCAAGGGCTTGACAGGATTTTATGGCATGATAATATATTAATACCAACTAAAATGGTAGGAGATGAAAATTCTGGATTCCCGCCTACGCGGGAATGACGCAAATATAATATGATATTTTCCACGCGGTCAAGTTATGGGTTGAGGGCCATGATCAATCTGGCTAACAGGCAAGAGCGGGGCAGTGTGGCCTTAATGCAAATCGCCCAGGAGGAAAAGATTTCCTTAAAATATTTGGAAAGGCTGTTTGCCGCGCTGAAAAAGGCCGGTTTGATTAAAGCGGAAATCGGAGCCGGTGGCGGCTATAAACTGGCCAGGAGCTCCAAACAAATTAATGTTTATGATATAATTAACGCGCTGGAAGGCAAATTAAGCCCGTTTCATTGCACCGGCAAAAAGGAAAAAATTTATTGCGGCAGTGCGTGCGATTGCGGCGTGACTAAAGTGCTTTTAAAAGTGGAACAGGCCATAACCAAGTCCCTGAAAGATATTAAATTGCATCAATTACTATGAAGATTTTTGTGATTATATTTTGTTTATTAATTTTCACCACCCCGGCGATAGCAAACGCCAATTTAGACAGTGATAACGATGGCGTTTCCGACGAGGATGAAATCAAAATTTATCGCACTGACCAATTTAAAGCCGATACCGACGGCGACGGCTACAATGATTGGCAAGAATTAAATAATGGTTTTTCTCCCCATAATTTCAGGCAAGTAAAATTAGAAGATAATGACACCGACGGCGATGGTTTATCGGATAGAATGGAATTAAATTTTCATACAAATTTAAATAATCCTGACACCGACGGCGACGGCTATAAGGACGGTGAAGAGATTAAAAACCGGTTTGACCCCTTGAAGGGCGATAAAGTGAAATTAGACAAAAAAATAGAAATTAATACCAAAAAACAAGAATTGAGTTATTACCTGGGCGGCGTAAAATTGGGAGAATTTTCGGTTTCCAGCGGCAAAAACAATTCCACTCCCAAGGGAACCTATAAAGTGCTGAATAAGATTACAAAGGCCTGGTCGCCTTACGGCTTATGGATGCCGTATTGGATCGGCCTTGGCACAGGCAAGTTTGGCATCCATGAACTGCCGATTTGGCCCAGCGGCTACCGCGAAGGCGAAAACCATTTAGGCCATCCGGTGTCGCACGGCTGTATCCGCCTCGGCATCGGTCCGGCCAAATTAATTTACGATTGGGCGGAAAAGGGCATGTCCGTTAAGATATATTAAAATGCAAAAATCAAAGTTGAAAATGATCGCATTTCATTTCGCTTCGCGAGATCTGGCGTAGCCAGACAGTTAAAAATGTAAATTTAATATTATGCAATATTCAAAAAAAGTGATTGAACATTTCAGAAATCCTCATAATCAGGGGCGGATTAAAAACGCGGACGCGGTCGGCCAGGTCGGCAACATAGCTTGCGGCGATATCATGAAAATTTATTTAAAAATCAAGGATAATGTTATAAAAGACATTAAATTTGAAACTTTGGGTTGCGCGGCCGCGATTTCCGTATCGTCAGCTTTAACTGATATGGCCAAAGGCAAAACCCTGGAGCAGGCGCTGGCCATTACTAAGGATAGTATTGTTAAAGACTTAGGCGGCCTGCCGCCGGTTAAAGTGCATTGCAGCATGCTGGGCGTGGAAGCCTTGCACCAAGCGATAGAAAAATATAATAATAAAATTTAAAAAATATGCCTAAAAAAAATGTTTCTGAAAAAATTAAAGAAGTTTTGGAAACCATCCGCCCCTCCCTGCAGATGGACGGCGGTGATTTGCATTTTGTAGATTTTGATGAAAAGTCGGGCGTCTTAAAAGTGGAGCTCTTAGGCCATTGCGCTCATTGCGCCATGTCTGCCGTGACGCTGAAACAGGGGATTGAAGCGGAGATTGTTAAAGCCGTGCCGGAAGTGAAGGAGGTAAGAGCTATTCAAATGTAAAATGTAAAAATCAAGATGTAAAATCAATTAATTTCTAATTCCTAATATCCAATTTCCAATAAAAATTAAAATTTCTAATGCCCAATTTCTAAAATATAAATTTACTTTAGGCATTGGTAATTTGATATTTTATTGGAAATTAGGAATTGGTTATTGGAAATTTTAAACTTTAAACTGTAATTTTACATTTTGAGATTTACATTTTGAATTTATTTATTATGCCTAAAAAAAATAAACCAATTTACCTTGACCACAGCGCGACCACCCCTGTGGACAAAGCAGTGTTGAAGACCATGCCGCCTTATTTTACGAAAAATTACGGCAACCCGTCGTCGTTGCACTCGTTCGGCCAAACCGCTTCGGCCGCGGTCAGCCAAGCTCGGGAGAATATCGCGGAAATTTTAAATTGCGCGCCCAAAGAAATTATTTTTACTTCCGGCGCCACCGAAGCGGACAATTTGGCGATTTTCGGCGTGGTTAGCGCCTTAAGAAAAAATAATCCGGCCAAACCGCATATCATCACCTCGTCAATTGAACACCCGGCCGTGCTTGAGCCTGTTAACCGGCTGGAAGCCGAAGGCGCGGAAGTTACCTATCTGCCGGTTAACGCTAAGGGCGCAGTCAGCTTGGAAAAGTTTAAAGAGGCCATTAAAGACAGTACGGTTTTTATTTCAATCATGTATGTTAACAGCGAGGTTGGCGCTATTCAGCCGATTTCCGAAATGGGAAAAATTATTGAAAGAATCAACAGAGAGAGAGCCGGGCGGAATAATAAAAATAGAATTTATTTCCATACCGACGCGGTGCAAGCGCTGAATTTTTTAAATTGCGGCGTTGAATATCTTAAGGTTGACTTGCTGTCGCTTTCCGGCCATAAAATTTACGGACCCAAAGGAGTCGGCGCGTTGTTTGCAAGGTCAGGCACGCCGATGCTGGGCGTGCAATTGGGCGGCCATCATGAAAAAAATTTAAGAAGCGGCACTTTGAACGTGCCCGGCATCGTCGGTTTGGGCCATGCCATAAAATTTTGCGCCAAAAACAGAGAAAAAAATAACAAGCTGATTTTAAAGCTAAGAAATGAATTTATCGCGGGAATTAAAAAGCGGATTCCGGATGTAATAGTTAACACCGATATAAATAATGCCACCCCGTCCCACGCCAATCTTTCCTTCGTCGGCGCCGAAGGCGAAGCGATTTTAATCGCGCTGGATATTGAAGGGGTGGCCGTTTCCACCGGGTCGGCTTGCGCCTCGGCCAGCCTTAAGGCTTCGCCGGTTTTATTGGCGATGGGAGTAAAGGAAGAAATCGCCCATAGCGCCATCAGATTTACTTTGGGCAAATATAATACCGCGGCGGAGATCAGGCGAGTTTTAAAAATACTGCCGCCGCTGGTAAAAAAATTAAGGCAAATGGCGCCGAAATAACTGGAATTTCAATTGAACGGGCTGGTGATATTTTTTGCTTCTTTGGATGAGGTCTTTTCGGCCAATTTTTCCATTATCAAATTGAATTTTTCCAGATTGACCGTTTCCAGCGCGACTTTCCCTTTCAGCGTTAAAATTTCTTTAGCCTGGGTAATGACCTGATAGAAATTATTGTATAAAAAAACTGAAACCAGGATGAAAATTATCAGACTTAAGGAAATAATAACCGCGGTAAACAAATTTGAAATTTTTTTGGCGGTGAATTTTAGATGTTTTTTGATAATCATATTATTCTTTTTTCCAATAAGTATCAGCGCTGATAAACATGTTGATACTGTCGGACGCTTTCGGGGAGGTTTGGTTTTCCTGTCCGTTGATTCCGGCTTGGCCGCCCTCGGCCGGGGTAAGTTCTAACAGCTTTACGTTAATATAATAGCTTAGAGTCTCCAGGTTCAGAAGATAATTTAGCTGGCCGGCGAATGTTCCCTTAGTGAAGAGCTGAAGGTTGTTTTTTTGCAATTTTTTATCTTCCGCGTCCTGGGGCGAACCTAAATTAATTTTTTGGCCGACTTGAGCCAGATTAGCTTGATTCTCCAGAGAGGTAATAAATTCCAAATCGCGATTTTTGCTGATAAAAGCTTGGTCCAATAAAATCAACTTTGGCTTAATCGCCTTCAAGTTTTCAGATAGCTGCTTTAAGCTCTGTCCCTTCTGGTATTTTCTTTCCAGATCAATTCTTTGCTCTTCAATATTTTTGCCCATGGCCAAGATGTCCCGCATGGTGGGGGCGACAACCAAATAAATCAATAAAAATATTAAGACCGCGAAACCGGCCAGGCTGGCGATAATTTTATTTTTTAAATTGAGCTTAAGGAATAAATCGGGAATCATAAATTTCTAGATACTGGATAAATCAAGCTTGGCGTTAATTTCAAAATCAATATTTTCTTTTTCCAGGATATTCTGGATAGGAAAGTCAATTTCTTTGAACGACGCATTGTCCGCCAGCCTGTTTTTAAAGCCAAGCAGGCTGTCTCGGCGCAATGCCCTCCCCTTGATTTTTATTGTTTTGGCCTCGGCGTCAATTTTAAGATAATAAAAGCTGATGTCGCCGGGCGTGGTTAGGGCCAGAGCGGCCAAGAGTTTCGACCAGGGAATAAAATCATTCTGAACTTCCGCCACAAAATTCAATTTGTTGTTTATTTCCCGCACGCTGTTGTTGTAGCCTTGATTGGTTTTGGTAACCAGGGTCGTCTGTTCAACGATTTCATTAAATTTTGATTGCAAAATTACCTTGGCTGACAACAGCGTTATGGCGATAGCAATGGCAATAATGACCAAAGTTAAATTGATTTTTTTTATTAAGCCGTAAATATGCCTTAATTTAATCTCTTTTTTTTGCTCGGCTGAAACCAAGTTAAGTATAATCATAATGTTTAGCTCTTCCGCGTTATAATTCATCAATAAAAATTCCTCTTAAAGCCAGGCCAATCGCGGTAGTAAAAGTAACGCTGGAATTTTGCTCTATTGATAAATTTTTTTCTTTATTTTTGGCGTCAAGTTCAGCCGCTTTAAGGCTCAAGCTGTGTTTTTCCAGAAAAACGCGGTTAAATTTGTCCTTATCCTCATTAACGTTAGTCAAGGCGTCGGACAAGCTAACTTCCAGGGCAAGCTCGCGGCTTAGAATTTTATCTAAATTGGAAATATTAGCGCCGCCACCGCACAGCAGAATCTTGTTTATCGGCCCGCGCCGGGCGAAATAATTTTCGTAAAACGCGAGCGCTTCCTTTATTTTTTGGATTAAATTTTTTACGGTGCCGTCTAAAATTTCTTTAATCACGCCGCTGGCTTTATCCTCGTTTAGGCCGCAAATAATTTTAGCTTTTTCCGATTGTTCAGCGGTCAGCTTCAGAACCTCGGAAATTTTAGCGGTGATTTCTTCGCCGGAGATCGGCATGCTTACCGTAAAAAGAATGGTATTGGCGGAATAAAAAATCATGCAGGTGTGATTGGCTCCTATATCAATGATGCCATAATTCAGTCCGGCGCCGATTTTAGCTTTCGCGCCGAATGTTATTTGCTTGGAATTAGGCGCCTCTTCATTAAGCAAGCAGCGGCAAAAAGCCACCGGCTCTATTTCCAGCGCGGCCGGCGATAATTTAGCTTCATCCAGCAGTAATGTGTATTGGTTAACGATTTCTTTGGGGGCGGCGCCGATTAAAACCGAGAATTTATCGGTTAAATCCTCTATAACTTGCCAATCATAGTATATTTCATCAAGCGCCATGGGTACGTGTTTCTCAATTTCGCCGCCGATAATATCGGCCAGCGCGTTAGGCGATTTTTGCACTTCAATCAGCTTGATAAAGGTTTTTGATTCGGGCAGGCAGGCCACCACTTCTTCAGAACTTACTTTGCCGTATAGCGGGGCGGCTATGATTTTTTTTATGGCTTTGAGCAGTTCCGGTTTATTCTTTATTTCTCCATTGCTGATAATGCCTCTGGGCAGGTTTAATTTGCTCAAGGCTTGGATTTTTATTTTGCCGCGGATTTTATTGAGTTGAACCAGCTTAAGGGATAAGTCGGAAATATCCAGTCCGATCGGGTAGGTGGAATTATTTGATAAAAACATAATGATATTATATCACAATCTGATTATTATTAATATTCTTCTTCCCAGTGTTCAACCGTAATGAGCGGAGAAAATTCGGTGGCCCCCAAGGTTTCAACCAGGATATCGTTATTATAATTTATATCCAGCGGCTGCCAGACGCTGGTGATGGTCAGTTTCCTGCCAATCAGTCCGCCGGTAACGTTAAAGCTGAAGCCGATCGGGAAGCTTAAGATGCTTAGTTGGTCGTTGGCGTAAGCCACTCCGCTGATATTGATGGCCCCGGTCCAAAATTCAAAGTTAATTTTTCTTTTGGCCAAAATTCCGGCGGCCTGTCCGGCGGTATGATTAACCGTGATAGAATCCCGGCCGCAACGCCCGCCGCGGCACCAGGAATGGCCGACGATCAAATCTCTGCCCGTAACCAAGAGCCCGTTTACTGTCAAATTTTGCGCGCCTTTTAATTCAACATCGCCGTCAACGTAAGTGATCGGCCCCGGTAAAGTTAAATTTTGGCTATTAGCCATTAAAGTATCAAATTGGCTTTGGCTGTAAACAATGGTGGCCTGGTTTTTTAAAGAATTGGGGCTGGCTGAATCAAAATCCACGGCCGGCATTTGAATTTCCGCGGCCGCCGGCGGGAAGTTTTTCGCGTGTTTGGCGCCGCCGATAGTGACCGTGGACGACTGTGATTTTATATAATTGCCGGTAGCGTTTAAATTAGTGTCAATATTAACGGTGCTGTTGCCGTTAATGTCAAAAACATTATTGGAATAGGCGCTGCCATCGTGAAAATTTACCCGGCTGTATGAAATATTAATGTCGCCGTCGGCAAAGCCGGCGCTGTCTTTAACCCCGGATTGCCCTAAGGCGCGGTAGACGTAGGTTCTGACAATTCTTTGGCTGGTTTTGCCGCCGTTCAGGTCAACAGTCCCGGTAGAAATTATCGTGCCGTGGGCCAAGGAGCTGTTGGTGACGGTTACGGAGTAGGAACCATTGCCTGAACCGAAAGGATTAACGCGGTCAATGCTGGCGGTCCAGCCGGGGTCGGTTTCAAAGTTTTGCTTGTAGGCGGCGTCATTTTTTAGCTTCCAAACCATTTCTTGAATGCCGGCTTCGGCCAGATAATAAGTCTTGGCGCCCCAGGACTGGCTTTTCGCTATACGGTCTTCAGTTAAAGTGAAGCTTAGAAGATATAAGGATAAAAATAAAATTAGCGACATCAGCAGGATCGTTAAAATCAGAGCCACGCCGCGGTTTTGTCTTACAGTAAAGAGCTTGGCCATAAAATTAATGATTTCTTGAGTAAATGGAAGTATTTATGGAAAAATTATTTTGATTTTTTTCCAGGCTCAATAAGATATTGATTAAGCCGCCGGTTCCCCAAAATTTCAAATCGGTAAAATATTCGCCGACCACGTAATTTTCTAAAATTGCTTCGCGGGGCGGCGAACCGCCTTGGTCAACGCTATTGTAGGTTACGTAAATTAAGGGTTCCTGGTCAAAATAATAGGCTTTATGCTCGCGCATTAAGTCAGCCCCATTTAAATAGTATCTTAAATAAGTAGTTTGGCTGTTATTATGGCCGTCCTGAAAAAATATTTGGCTGGGCGGGGGATTGCCCTCCTCGGTGTCGGTTGCCGGCAGAGTCGTAATAATGCTTGAGGCCTGCCTTAGTTCGCGGGAAATTCTATCTAAGGACACGCGGGCGTTCTGCGTCAGTTCGGCGATAGCGGAATTTTTATTGTAGGCGCGCTGGGTAACCAAATACAGATCGCTCATCAGCAGGATGATAATGACAAATAATGAAATACTGACGATGATTTCCAGCAGTGTAAAGCCGGTTAAAGTTTTTCGCGAAAAATTTGTTACCATTGGCTGATTAAGGTTATTGTATTATAGCTTTTTTCAGTTTTAGATAAAGCGTTAGTGTAAAAAATCGTTACCGTGATTTTTTTCAGGCCGGTATCGGCGGCGCTGGCCTGCAAATTGCCGTCAACGTAGCTAACGTCGGCCTGCCGCTGAAAATAGTACAAATAATCGGCCGGGTTGTCGGCCAGCCGATGTTTGGCCTCAATTTGGCCCAGGCCGATTCCCTCGTAGCCTAAAGAGTTCAGCTCTTCCAATTTGGCTTGCGCCAAATATGAGGCTTTAGTGGCGTTTTCCGAGGTTTTATTAATGGTTAAAGCCAGAGGAAAAGATTGCGCCAAGGCGATAAATACTAAAACTAAAATAGAAAAAGAAACCATGATTTCCAAGAGGCTCAAGCCGTTTTCGCGCCCTAGCATTATTGAATTATTCCGCCAATTCAACATAGCCTGATGGTTTAATATTAATAGTTGAGGTCTTATCATTGATATTAGCAAGCACAATTTGGCCCGGCAGGCTGACGCCGCCGTAAAAATTGAAAACAACCTTATTATCAGCCAAGCCGGTTATTTCTTTAAAGCTGACGTCAGCATCCAGGCTGACCGATTTTATCGTGCTGGTCGCTATGTCAATTTTTAAAATTTGGTATTGATCGTCAGCCGCGTCAAAATTGACCAGATAGACTTTCTGCTCGGTAACGGTTAGCTGTTGGGCGTATCTTAAGTCCGCGGTTAAATCTCTGGCCGTAGCGCTCAATTTTAAATTCGGCTGGTATTTTCTGATATAAGGAATGGCGATGGTTGACAAGAGAGCGATAATTCCCATAGCTACCAGCAGATCAATCATCAGGCCGCCCCGGCTGTTTTTTATAATAGTCATAATCGTCTTAGATGGCCGAAGTCAGGGAATACATCGGCATGATAATGGCCACGGCCATGGCGCCGACCACCAGGCCGAGCGTTAGGATTAAAACCGGCTCAATAATCGCCGGCAGATTATTCATGGTTTGATCAACTTCGCCTTCGTAGAATTCGGCCAACTCTTCAAGCACATAATCCAATTCCCCGGTTTCTTCGCCGACCGACACGATTTGCTCCACCACCGGCGGAAATAGTTTTTTGTAATCGGCGATTGACTGGCTGATCGTGCCGCCTTTTTTAATCCGGCCGCTCATTTCCATCAGAGCGTCCCGGTAATAGACGTTGCCTAATACGCTGGACGTGATTTGAAAGCATTTGATAATCATGATGTCGGTTTTTAAAAGCGAACTGATGGTGCGGGCGAAACGGGCCAGATTTATTTTCTTAATAATCTTGCCGAAAATCGGCAGTTTCAATAGCAGTCCATGGAGCAGGTATCTGCCTTTGGCAGTCCGGCAAAGCTGGACAAGTATCAGCGCGCCGATAACTGAACCGATTAAATAGAACGGGCCGTGCGAAATAAGGCTGTCGGAAAATTTTATTAATATTTTCGTGGCCAGGGGAAGTTCGGCGTTGAAATCCTTAAACATGCCGGTTATTTTCGGCACCACGACCATCATCATGAATACGCCGATGCCGCCCATGGCCGCGAGAATGACAATCGGATAAGTTAAGGCGCCCCTGACCTTGGCTACCAATTCGTGATTTTTTTTAAATTGGATGTATAGCCTTTTCAAAGTTTCTTCCAGCTTGCCGGAAATTTCGCCTGATTCTATCATGTTGATGAACAGCAGGCCGAAGATCTTTTCATGCGGGCGCAAACTCTCGGTAAAGCTTACGCCTTTTTCCACGTTTCTGGAGACATCGCTGATAATTTTGGAAAATTTTTTATTGGCGGTTTGTTTGGCTAAAGTTTTCAGCGCTACCGACAAGGAAATGCCGGCCTTAAGCATGATGCCCAGATATTGGACAAAAAATAATTTTTCGGAAATGGGGACGGTGGAAAATTTTTGTAAAAAAAGGTTGATTTTACCTAAAGCGCTCGGTCGAGGCGCTTCCGTGATTTCGGTTTGATTTTGCGGCAGATTGACTGGCATTTTAGTAATTATAGATTAGTAATTTATTCTTTGGTGACTCGCATTATCTCCTCTATGGTGGTGATGCCGTTTTTGGCTTTAATAAAGCCGTCTTCAACCATGGTAAGCATGTCTTGCCGTTCCGTTTGTTTTATCAGCTCGGACGGCGAGGCTTTTTTTAAGATCAGCTCGGACATTTCGTCGGTTACTTCCAGGGCTTCGTAGATGCCGATGCGGCCTTTGTAGCCGGTGTTGGAGCATTGCTTGCAGCCTTTGCCGCGGTAAAACAGCAAGGTTTCTATGCCGCGTTTGGCGTCGGCGATAATTTTTTTCTTTTCCAGGGTTTGCATGATATTTTCCATATCCAGCTGCTGTTTTAATTCCACGATAACCGGTTTATCCAGTTTATAGCTCTGGATGCAATTGGGGCAGATTTTTCTAACTAATCTTTGAGCGACAATCAAGTTAGTGGTGGAAGCCACTAAAAAAGACGGTACGCCCATATCAGACAGCCGAGGCAGGGTGGTGACAGCGTCGTTGGTGTGCAAGGTTGACAAGACTAAGTGGCCGGTCATGGCCGCGTGAATGGCGATTTCCGCGGTTTCCTGATCGCGGATTTCGCCGACCATAATGATATTAGGATCCTGCCTCAAAAAAGCGCGCAGGCCCGAGGCGAAAGTATAGCCGATTTTCGGGTTTACCTGCGATTGGTTAATATGCGGCATGCGGTATTCAATCGGGTCTTCAATGGTCAGAATATTCACTTCCGGCGTATTTAAAATATTGACAATGGTGTAAAGCGTGGTGGTTTTGCCTGATCCGGTCGGTCCGGTGACCAGGGTCATGCCGTGCGGCTTGGAAATATTTCTTTTAATCGTGTTCAGAGCCGAAGGCTGAAAACCCAGCTGTTCCAAGGTTAGCACTTGCGCTTTTTCATTTAGTAAGCGCATCACGATTTTTTCGCCGTCAAAAGTCGGGATGATGGAAACCCGGAAAGATACCTTATAATCTTTGGCGTTGATTTTAAAGCGGCCGTCCTGCGGCAGGCGATGCTCATCAACTTTTAAATTAGCCAGGATTTTAATTCTGGCGATGATGCCGGGCTGGACATTTTTCGGCAGAGTCATGACTGTCCTTAGAATTCCGTCAACGCGATATCTGGCTAAAATGTCTTTTTCTTCCGGCTCAATATGGATATCCGAAGCGCCTTCAAAAATCGCGTATTCCAACAGCGTGTCAACAATTCTGACAATCGGCAGGTTTTCCGCCAATTTTTTCAAATTGACGTCGCCACCTTCGTAATTTTCATTGGCCAATTCCTTAAATTCCGATTTTAGGCTTTTATGATATTGCTTTAAAGCGTCGGCCAGGCTGTCTGGCGTGGTTATATATATTTTTGGATCAAGATTGGCCTTTTTTTTAATGAATTCAAAGATTTCCAGATTTTCCGGGTCCAGGCAGGCGATTTTAATTTCCTTGTCATCGCCGGCGAAAGCGATAATTTTGTGGGTTGAGGCGATCGGTTCGGGAACGCTGAAGAGAATGTCTTTTCTGATAGCCTGATCTTTCAAATTAATAAAAGGCACGTTAAAATAGCTGGCCGCGCTTTCATACAGGGAGTTTGAGGTGATGATTTTTTTTTCAATCAGATAATTTTCAATGTTTTTTCCGTATTTTTCCGCCTCTTTGAGAAATTTATCAAATTCAGCCACCGGCATGATGTCGGTTTTTTCCAGAATTTTTTTTAATTGTTGGTTGCTCAACATAGGGTGTTTTTATTATAACACAATAATAATAATAGGTAAATTTTATTTTTAAGGCGAAGTGTGGTAAATTATAAGCATGAGGCTTGATTGGCATAAATTACTGAATTATTTGCATTTGGGGCGTGAAAGGCTGGCCGAAGCAGTTTTGTCATTGGCCAGCCTGTTATTTGTGCGCATTTATCTGTTTTTTCTGCTGGCCCTGAACGCAACAAATTGGCTGTTGGCTTATTATGTCAACCGGCATGTCAGCCAAAATTTGATAATTTTGCATTATAATGTCAATTTAGGCGTCAACTTAATCGGCGAGGCGCGGGGCATCTATGTAATTCCCACTTTGGGCCTGGCTTTTATCGTGATAAATTTTCTTTTGCTCTTGAATATCTGCCGCCAAGGCAAATTTTCAGTTCACTTGCTGCTCGGTTTTTCCCTGGTAATAAATATATTTTTAATCGCCAGCACGATTTCCATTTATTTAATTAATTTCAGATAATTATGTTTGATTTTTACGTGATCAAGATTTTACTGCTCTCGGCGTCGGCTTTTATTTTTGCCATGCTGTGGACGCCGCTCTTGTCCCATTATTTATATAAATACAAGCTGGGCAAGAAAATCAGGTCCAACGGCGCTACGCCGATTTTTACCAAATTGCACGAACATAAGAACAATACTCCGACTATGGGCGGCATATTGGTCTGGGTCACGGTCTTAATTTTTTCGGCCTCGTTTTATTATCTGCCGAAATTTTTCCATCAGGAAATTTTTAAGAGTTTTAATTTTTTATCCAGAAGCCAGACGCTCCTGCCGTTAGGCGCGCTGGTGGCCACGGCTTTAATCGGTTTGTTTGACGACTGGCTGGACGTGCGCGGCAAAGGCATTTTGGGCGGCGGCGGACTGAAAGTAAAACATCGGCTGGCGATTTACACCGTCATCGCGGCTATTGGCGCTTGGTGGTTTTATTTTAAATTGCAGTGGGATGTTTTTCACGTGCCGTTTCTTGGCAATTTTCAAATAGGCTGGCCATACATGCTGATTTTTATTTTTGTGCTGGTGGCCACGGCTTTTTCCGTTAATGAAACCGACGGCCTGGATGGCTTGGCCGGCGGCGTGCTGTTGTTTTGCTTCGGGGCGTTCGGCGTGATCGCTTTTTCCACCGGCAAATATGATTTGGCGGCTTTTTGCGGCGTGATCGCCGGCGCTATGCTCGCGTTTTTATGGTATAATATCAACCCGGCGCGGTTTTTCATGGGCGATACCGGCGCCATGAGCCTGGGCATTACATTAGGCGTGATTGCTATGCTGACCAATTCGGCCTTGATCCTGCCGATCATCGGCCTGGTGTTCGTGATTGAATCGGCCTCGGTGATTTTACAGCAATTATCTAAAAAAATCAGAGGCAGGAAGATTTTTATTTCTTCGCCCATCCATCATCATCTTGAGGCCTTGGGCTGGCCCGAGCCGAAAATCGTTATGCGCTTTTGGGTTATCGCCGGCGTCAGCGCGGTTATGGGGCTGGTGGTGTTTTTGCTGGATAAAACGATATGAGATCACTTATAGGCTGGTTTAACAATCTAATCAGTTCAAGCGGCAAGGATCGCGCGGCCGATAAAAAACTGCTCATCGCGGTCGGTCTGCTTATTGTCTTCGGCCTGATTATGCTGTCCAGCGCGTCTTCGGTCGTGGCTTATAACACTTACCATGACAGTTATTATTTTTTTAAGCATCAGCTGATCGGTTTGTTTTTAGGCTTGGCGGCTTTTTGGTTTTTTTCCAAAGTTGATTATCATCGCTGGCGCAAGTACGCCGTTTTTATGCTGGCCGCCTCTATCGGTTTATTGCTCTTAGTTTTTATTCCCGGGCTGGCGGCCGAGTGGGGCAGTGCCAGGCACTGGATCAATGTCTTCGGCTTTTCGCTCCAGCCGTCGGAGTTCGTAAAAATTACTTTGCTGTTATATCTGTCTGCCTGGCTGGAGAGCCGCCAGAAAAAGCTGGCCGAGTTTTCCAGCGGCACGCGGCCGTTTATTTTTATTTTGGGCGCCATCGCTCTGCTGCTGATGCTGCAGCCGGATATCGGCACTTTGTCAATTATCGCTTTGACCTCGTTAATCGTTTATTTTGTGGGCGGCGGCAACTTAAAGCATATTTTTATTATTATCCTACTCGGCTTTATGGCCTTGGCTTTAATGATGCACTTCAAGCCTTATCAGGCCAACCGATTAAGATGCTTTATGGATCCGTCTTTTTCCAAAAATGAATTTTGCTACCAGGTCAACCAGTCTTTGATCGCGGTGGGTTCGGGAGGATTTTTCGGCCGGGGGCTGGGCGCCTCCAGGCAAAAATATATGTATTTGCCGGAAGTGGAAAATGACGCGATTTTTCCCATTATCGGCGAAGAAACCGGCTTTATTTTTTCTTCGTTGTTAATTGTTTTATATTTGGCTTTGTTCTACCGCGGCTGGCTGATCGCCAGAAGCGCGCCGGATGATTTCGGCAGAATTTTGTCCATCGGCATTGTCAGCTGGCTGTCCTTGCAGGCGATCATTAATATCGGCGGCATGGTTAATATCATGCCCATGACCGGCGTGCCCTTGCCCCTGGTTAGCTACGGCGGCTCGGCCATGCTCGCGTCCTTGTCGGCCTTGGGAATTTTAGCGAATGTCAGTAAGCAGGTAAAGGATTGAATTACCCCCTTTAACAAAGGCCCGTCTCGCCAGCCTTGCCGAGTCTAGGCGGGCCGAAGGCTCGCCGAGGCGGAGGGTTAGGGGGATTTAACGGATTAATTCCTGAATTTACTTCGCATCCAGGATGATTTTTGCCTCCGGCACGGCTGAATTTGCCTAAAAATGGCAAATTCGCCCCGCCAGCTTGCACAGCAAGCGGTGGACAACAGCCTCAAACATGCCATTTTCTTCACGGCAAATTCAGCCTAAAAATCATATGGCCGCTCGTAAAATTCAGGAATTAATCCAGCCATTTCCGTCATTCCCGCGCAGGCGGGAATCCAGAAATGCATTTATTTATGATTAGAAACGTGGCTTTAATTGTCCTCTACGATAAAAATAAAAAAATTCTGCTTCAGCATCGGGCTGAAGACGCTGAACGGCTGCCCGGCTATTGGGGATTTTTTGGCGGCGGGATTGAAGCAGGTGAAACGCCGGATCAGGCGGTGCGCCGCGAGACCAGGGAAGAATTGAATTATGAGCTGAAAAATCCAAAGTTGGTTATGACGCATGAGTATGTTCACGAAGATCGTAAAGGCGTGCAATATATTTTTATGGAAGAGTATGATAAAAATAAAAAATTAACCTTGGGCGAAGGGCAGGGGATGGAATGGTATCATCTTTCCGAGTTGGACGGACTGAAGATTATTAGTTTTGACCTGGAGGCGCTAAAATATATTGAGGGGAAATATTGAAATTTTGGCAAACAGTTCATTTAATATAAGTATTTTAAACTTGAGGGAGAAAAAATGAAAAAGAAAAACAGAAGAAGGGAGATTATCGCGCTGGACATTGACGAGGTTTTAAAAGATATGCCCGCGATTCATTACAATGAGTCAAACAGGCTGAAGGAAGCCGGCGGTCCTCAACTTCCGATTATGCCGGACTTTCAAAAGATGGAAAAAGAATGGCTTGAAAAGTTGGATAAAATATTCAACAATGTTTAGGCCGCCAATCGCTCCCGCGCCGGCTCCAGGAACAAACCTGGAGCCGGCGGACACATTTTCAAAATTAATAATTTAAAATATCCAATAAATAATAAATATGCTAAACGAATTTCAGAAAAAAGTTAAAAAGTTCATGGATAAAAATAGCATGAATAATCCGGTTGAAAATAGAATGCTTGATTTGGTTGATGAAATCGGCGAAGTCGCTAAAGAAATTAACAAGATGTCAGAATATGGAACAAAACAGCCTGTCTTTAAAAAAGAAATAGCCATGGAACTGGGCGATGTTTTTTATTCTCTGATAACGGTGGCGAATTATTACGGCGTAAATTTATTAACAGTCCTTGACCTTGCCATTGAGAAATATAAAAAAAGAATTAAAAAAGGCGGGCATGCCGGATCGGAAAATGATTAAAACGCCGCAGAAATATTATAACATAAATAAAAACAAACAAAAACACCCTCTTGTTTTAGAGAGTGCCTTTGTTGGTCCATCCATTCGGATAAAATTCCACGATCTGCGAAACTAATATTATAATAGCAGATTACATCATTTTGTCAATCCCCGTAAATATTTTGTCATTTAAAAGATAAAAGTGAACAGTTTTGGCGATTTTAAAAGTTAAAACTGAACAATCGGCAGATCGGTAATTTTGACTTTCTGAAACCCGACAAAGCGTCCATTATGCCAAAACCTGATTTCAACCAAGCCTGTTTTAAAGTCCGGCACCATCCTTAGCTCAATGTCTTGTTTCGGCATGACTCCGGGTACTTTCAATTCTAATCCCTTGAGGGAAATTTTCCGGTAAGCGTCAACGGTTCTCGCGGCTCTTAAGCAGAAAATATCCTTGGCGGATTGGAATTGGGATTCCAATTTGAATTCGCGAAACATGGTTCGGTCGTTTTTGATGGCGTTTCTAAACCTGATGTCCGGTATTTCTTTGGTGGTGGAATGCACTCTCTTGGAGTTGTAATTTTTCACCTCGTCCTGCAGTATTCTCCGGCCAACCTCGATATCGGTAACGCCTTCGCGAACGCAGGTGCGGACGATATGATCCTGGAGCCACTGGTACGGACGTTCGACTTTGCCCTTGGCCTGAGCGGACAGAGCATAAGTTACGCCAGACTTACAATCCAGCAAAACCTGTTTCCATTGTGGATCGACATCATCGGTGAATTTGGTAAAATTATTCCAGGGGCTATGCTTGTCGCGATCCTTCACATAACGAAATGTGCTATGTTGATCGGGATAGTATTTCAACGGAACACCGTATTTCAAAACTACGCTTTGTACAGCGAAAATATGCCACCAAGTCCGTTCTCTTAAGTAGAAATCGGCAAACAGCATCTTGCGGGAATAATCATCGATAGTTGTAATTAAATACCACTTGACCTTGCCATCCGGAGCGAACAGATGATGCGATGAATCGTGCTGCAACAGCTCGCCGACATAGTTAGTAATCACCTCGCGATCATGAATTTTCTTCTTTGGTTTTTCTTTGTAATAGCCGTTGTCTCTGGCTCGCCTGATGATAGTCGGTACTGATACCTTTACCTTTTTGTCTTTTAAAATATTTTGAATGTAGCTGTAGTTGTAATGCTTGGTCGGGACATCGGGGTTGTCGATGATTTTTTCTTTTTCGGTTTTCAGCTCGGCTAAAATATCGTTTTCCGTTTCTTGAGAAATTCTGTTGTTCGGCGTTTCACGTGAATACTCGATTGTGAATGCGGTCGGATCGATTTCGTATTTGGCGGCTAACTGGTAAAATCTTGTCCGACCGATTTCCAGATAATTTATGGCATCCTTGGCGCGCAATTCATCGGATTGATATTTAGCGATAATGTTCTTCACTTGCTCGACAGTGAGCCTTTTGTGCAATTGTTGCTTGTTCATAGGTTGAATGTTAATTATTAAAAAACATTCAACCTTATCAGAAAATCAGAATTTGGTCATTGTTCACTTTTATCTTTTAAATGTTCACTTTTATCTTTTTGATAACA
>JAUSGE010000001.1 GCA_030649205.1 bacterium | reverse complement strand
ACGGTAGAACACCGCATTTGTCCCGATTTATAAATTTTGAAATGCCAAATATTTATATACTAAAATCCTTGTCTGGCGGTAGCTATTATGTTGGTTGCTGTAAAGATTTGTCAAAAAGATTTAATCAACACAATGCTGGTTTAGTAAAATCTACAAAAAGATCAATACCGTGGGAGATTGTATACGAAGAGTCATATGGTACATTATCTATGGCAAGAATTCGTGAGAAGGAAATTAAATCTTGGAAGAAAAGGAGTAGTATAGAAAAACTAATTGGTATTTCAAAATTTTAATAAATCGAGGATCCTCGATAGCAAAGGTGGGCCCATAGCTCAGCTGGTAGAGCGCCGCTTTTGCAAAGCGGAGGCCAGCGGTTCGAACCCGCTTGGGTCCACCTTTGCTATCGGGACAATGCGGAGACCGGAGTCCGATTCTCCGTGGGTCCACCAAACAGGAAATTGCAAGTTTTTGTGCACAGGGCCACCTTCGGCGGCCACCAAATCGTAAGGAATTTTGGGCGAAAAAAGTAGTTGGCGATTCTGCAAAATGCAGTTCGAGCCGATATTTTTAAGAAATGTTGTCATTTCCGCCTTGTTTTCAGATTCAAGCAGTTTCGCGGCTTGATTTAAGGATAAAACGAACTCACGAGCCGGTTCGAGCCACGACAGACCTTTCTGTTCAAAATCTTGGATTTGTTCAGCTAGGCTGACTTTTTGCTTGACCAATTTTTCTTTACGAGAAGCATATTCTTCGGCGGTAATTGTTTCCTCTAAATACACATCAAGCAGTTTTTCGAGTTTCCTCTCGATTTCTAAAAGTTCGGTTTTAAGATTTTGAACAGTAATTTTGGCTTGTTCTTTTGCTTGTTCCTTTTCTTTGTCCAGCTCGGCCAAAACTTTCTCCGTGTCGTGGCTCAATAAAGAAACTTTTTGAAGAAAAGATTTAATTTGCGGGTATAGTTCCTCAGCCCGCAAAAAGTGTTTTTCTTGGCATGGCCCTTTCTTTTTCGTGCAACGGTAGTAAGTATATTCTCTGCCGTTTGGCTTGATTTTCTTTTCAGCAGTTATCGCCGCAGAACACGGACATTTCATAAGCCCAAGAAAAGCAAAATTATGTTTCTTCACTTTTTGCGGTTTTCCTTTCTCTCGCAAAACTTCCTGCACCTTATCAAAAAGTTTCTTTGAAATTAACGGCTCGTGAGTTGCTTCGTGGATTTCACTTTTGTATTTCATAAGGCCAATATAGAAAACATTTTGTAAAAGCTCATGGACTTTTCCAATTGAAATATCATTGCCCAAATTGCTTTTGAGATTCATCCGTTTACACCACTCGGCTATTTCTCGTAGATTGTAATTTCCGGTGGCGTAAAGTTCAAAAATCTTCTTCACTTTAGGGACTTTCTCACTATCAACATCAATTCCTCTTGTTTTTGGGTTATTGAAATAGCCGAGCGGTGCTTTGCTTGGCCAAACGCCATTTCTAACTTTTTGCCTCATTCCACGAGTTACATTTTCTCGCAGAGAGTCCACATAATATTTCGATTGTCCAAAAGCAATTTGGAGCATGAACAGTCCTTGTGGTGTTGGCTCAAACCAAAATGTCGGGAATTTCAACGCCTTAATCAAGCCGCGATCTACGAAGTGGATAATTTTCCCACCATCAACGCTATTTCTGGCTAATCTATCGGGATTCCACGAAAGTATGCCATCCGCTTTTCCTCTCTCAATTAATGATAACATTTCTGCGAATTTTATTCGCCCAGGTTCTTTGGCAGTTTTTGCCTCTTGAAAAGAGGCGACAATTTCAAGTTTTTCTTTGGCGGCAAATTCCTTTAATTCAAAAATCTGAGCCTCAATGCTCAAAATTTGTCGGTCATCTTCTTCGGTGCTCTTGCGAGCATAAAGTATGTATTTCATATTATTTTGATTAAAAATTTTCTTTTCCCAAAATGCAGAATCGCCAACTGATTTTTTCGCCCAAAATTCCTTACGATTTGGTCGCCGAGCGAAGCGAGGCAACTGCCTCTTGCTTGCAATTTCCTAAATGGTGGACCCAGCCAGAATCGGACTGGCGTCTCGGCAATGCGAATGCCGCGTCATACCACTAGACCATAGGCCCGTATTATTTTAACTGATAATCACCTTTTTCTTCCTGGCCGACCGTTGAAGTTGAGCTGGCTGATGCGCCGGGCGGCAATTCCGGTCCGACAGGTTTAGCCTGGTTTGCTTCTCCGCTTTTAACCAGCTCAATATTATTAATTACCACGTCTTCGGTCGGATGGTCGTTTTGATTAACTTTAACTTGCTGAATTTTTTCCACCGCGTCCAAGCCGTTAGCTACATAACCGAAATTAGTATGTTTGCCATCCAGCCAAGCCGTGGCCGCGGCCGTCACGATAAAAAACTGCGAGCCGTTGGTGTTGGGCCCGGAATTGGCCATGGCCAAACTGCCTTTGACTAATTTATGCTGATTGAATTCATCCTGAAATTGATAGCCCGGCCCGCCCTGGCCGTCATTTGACCAGTCATCATCTTTACTGTTTGGATCGCCGCCCTGAATCATGAAATCCTTAATCACTCGGTGGAACTTCGTGCCATTATAAAAACCGGCCTTGGCCAAATTCATAAAGCTGTTCACCGTAATCGGCGATTCCTGGGCATAAAACTTAACGGTGATATCGCCAAAATTGGTTTTGATAACAGCGCTGTCGTATTGAGCGGCCAAATTTTCCAGCTGTTTCCGCCCGGTCGGCTGGCCCGGTTCGCCCGAAGCCGGCTCATCGGCCGGAGGCTTGGCTGGTTTTAAATTCGGCTTTAAGCCGTTTTTTATTGCCGTCATTCTACCTATTATATCCGCTTGGCTAAAATTGTCCAGAGCCTTGGGCGCGTCGCTTTCATCATAGCTAACCTGATTGTTTGAGCAGGCGGTTATAATTAGCAATAAGGCGATAACCAATAAAATATTTTTCGCTTGCTTAATCATGACTGTTTAATATCATGCTCGTTCATTAAATAAGCGGGAGTAAAAATTAAAAACATCATTTCCAGCTGGCTGGCAATGGCGCTAATTAAGATCCGCGCCTCCTGCTTAATTTCTTTTTTTGGCAAAACGCAAAAAGCTTTAATGCTTAAATTCTCCTGGCCTGAATTTAAAATCGTATATTCTTTAAAATCCGCCCGATAAACTAACGCGCTGTTTTCAATGGCGCTTTTCAGCAAAACCGAACCGCCTCGAGCCTGGCTGTATTCTTTCAGAGTTTTTAAATTTTCCAAATCCACTATTCTGAATAAAACCCAATCAACATCAACCATGCTTAAAACTTTTTGGGCGAAGTTTTTTAATATGCTTTTAAAGTCGCCTTTGCTTTTCGGGTATTTTTTAAATTCGCTGAAAATTGATTTGACTTCTTGGATTTGAATATTAACTTGGCCGATATGCCTGAACGCCTCGTCCAGCCGCTCCGCTAGAGCCAATCGCTGATCCTCCAGCTTTTCCAAAATTTTTTGCCTGTTTTTAATTTCATTTTTTATTAAAAAATATATGATAAGGCTGACGGCGAAAAGCAAACCGGCGATTATGGCCTCAACTGTTTCTTTGTCAAGATTCATATTTTATTTAACGTAAAATTCTTTCTTAATTTCTTCATCATCTTCCATTTTTTTCTCTTCAATTTTTTCTTTGGCTCGCGCGCGCAGCTGATCCAAATTCAGCTGATTTAATTCCAGGCCGCGCTTGGCCAAGGCTTCTTGGCTATTCAAGCTCTGATCCTCAATCACTTCGGACAACAGCACATCTAAAATCGCGCCGATTTTCGGGCTGGGCGGAATGTTTAGTAATTTCATTATATCATCGCCGTTGATGGCGAGCATTTTCACGGAAATCGCGTCATGCCTGACTTTTTCCATCATGTATTCAAGGTGCCGCAGTTTATACGGCTTGGCTTTGGGCACGCCCGAACCCAGCCGGTCGGCTACGCGCAGATCAATCAAGTCGGCCAGGTTTTCTTCGCCTACTTTCCTGATTAAGCGCCTGACCGAACTGGCCGTCACCTCGCCCACATTATAATAGAACATATGATTTTTGACCAGCAGAGCGACTTTATCCGCATCAGCTTTGGAGAATTTCAGCCTGAACATAATTTTCGCGGCCACTTTGGCGCCGATCAGGTCATGATTATAAAAAGTGGCGTAGCCTTTGTCGGTTTTCTTGGTTTGCGGCTTGGCGATATCATGGAGCAGCGACGCCAGCCTGATCTGCCATTTTTTATTGGGCGTAAATTTAAGCGACATGACACTGTGTTTAAAAACTGAAAAAACATGGTGCCGGCTTTGCTCCACGCCCACGCCCCGCTCCAGCTCGGGAATGATATATTGCAACAGCTTTAGCTCGTGTAACATCATAATGCCTTCATAAGCTTTGTCCGATTCCAGAATTTTTATCAGTTCGTCGCGAATTCGTTCGCTGGAAATAAATTTTATGCCGCCGGCCAGTTTCATCATCGCGCGCTCGGTTTTCGGTTCAATCGTAAAACCCAGCTGGCAGGCCAAACGCACGGCGCGCATCAGGCGCAAAGCATCCTCTTTAAACCGATCCTCCGGCTCGCCCACGGCGCGAATAATTTTTTTCTTCAGGTCTTTCTCGCCGCCAAACAGGTCTATAATCGTTCGTCCATCGGACTTCAAGGCCATAGCGTTGATCGTAAAATCTCTCCGGCTTAAATCTTTTTCCAGGCTGTCTTCAAATTTAATTTCATCCGGATGGCGCCTGTCAGAATACCCCTGCTCACTGCGATAAGTCGTAACTTCCACCACGTCCTCGGTTTCGCCGCTGACCAGCTTCACCGGCACCAGCACCGTGCCGAAAACATTCTCATATTTTCCCTCCGGCAATATTTCCAAAATTTTTTCCGGCCGCGCGTCAGTGGTAATGTCCCAATCTTTTGGTTCCCTGCTCATTAGCAAATCGCGCACACAGCCGCCCACGACATAGGCTTCAAAGCCCGCCTGCTCCAATTTAGCCGCGATATTTTTTACGTATTCCGGAATATTCATAATTAAATAACATTCTACCCGGCTTTAGCCGGCGTTATCTTTTCTTAATAGCTAAAATATACTAGAAGATCCCCGAAAAGTCAAAAATTGCCATGGAAGAGGTTCAACCTCCAGTTTGGAGGTTGAACCTCTTTTTAGCCTCTTGGCTCCATAGTCCCTTCAGGGTTATGGAGCCTTGATGTTGATGTTTTCCGCAAAAAAGGCGGCCCATCTTAAATTGGTTGAGCCGCCTTATATTCTATGTAGCGTCCCGGACGCTACGATTTAAATTTCTCCACAGGCAAAATTAATTTGCCCAGCCGTATTCTAAAAATCATAAAATACTTTCTGGCCAGCCCGTAAACAGAAACACTTTCGGCTTCACATCGCTCCTTTAACAGCTGCAGTAGCCGAAGACAGCCGATACCGGCTATAAAGTAGTATGCGCCGGCCTTAAATCCTGAAAGAGCTGACACCAATAAATAAAGATAAAGCACGCCTACTTTAATATTGACCTTTTGGCTTTTATCCGTCGGCCACTCGCCATTTTCTTTGATCAGTTTTTCTATTTTGATTATTTCAAGAATACAAAAAAAATATGCGAGTAAAAACCAAAAAATCACGATTTGCTGCTCTCTTCCTCTAATTACAAAGTACAGCCACAAACCGGCGAAACAAAGCCCTGAAATAATAAGTACTAGCTTTATCCGGCGCGCTAATTTTAAATTATACATAGCTCCCCCTCTCCTGTTTCTGATTGACTTATTACTCATTTTCATTAACGGCCGCCAAACTAATTACGGCAACTTCCACCTTCTCTGTCCTGCCCTCAATCGTAATTTTAAATGAAGTTACCGGGTCGCCTCTTGGACCACGAAACTCCCAGCCCAGCGGAATTTCTTTTCCGCTTTTAGTTACTGCATTTTCCAGATGGTAAACAAAATAACCTTTGTCACCCTGGGTTTCGGTCCTGCCACAGACTAAAATAGAAAACAGGGTAAGTCCGAAAATTAAAAACAATGCTCTTAACTTCATGGCACATCATCCTCTAACTAAAACAGTTTTATTTAAAAGGCCAGCCGAGTATTTTCCGTAAGTCTATTACTTCTCTTCTTTCCTTAACATCAACTTCTCGGACCCTAATGGCCGCCTTTTTGATTTGACCATCTCTGTCCCAGTAGCTGATTTCGCCTAAACAGATTACCTTGCCACTTTCGGTTATTGCCTCAATCCTATATCTGCCAAATTCCCCTCCAACAGATCTTTGTAACGACCAGGAAATTATGTCTTCCCCATCAACAAGCAATAATACAAGAGATGCCAAGGTTAAACAAAGCAATACAACATAAAATATTTTCCTAAACCTTCGTCTCGGTTGACTTTCGTCTTTGAGCATATCCTTGCCTCCTATAGTTGAAATTTGTTATTATTGGTTATAAAAAGACCAAATTGTAACTAAAATATATAGAAAAAAGATTGAAAAGTCAAATGAAGCCGTAAAATTTCTGGATCCCTGCCTGCCAGGCTGTCTAAAAAGTACCGTCATTCCTGCGAAAGCAGGAATCCAGAAAAAATATTTGGCTAAAATTAAATTCTTTCTGGATCCCCGTTTTCACGGGGATGACGAATTTATGACTTTTTAGACAGCCTGCTGCGCAGGGATGACGGAAATAATAGTTTTAATGCGAGCCTATAAAAATTTAGGATTAAATTTATGGCAAAATTTCTTTACAAAATTTTCCTGTTTGACCCCGGGCTTGACCCGGGGGAGTTGAAAATTTTGTTAAAAATTATTGCCGTAAATTCATAAATTTTTCTCCAGCTCGCGACTTTTTGGTTCTTTTTCTGGAAAAAGAACCCTGCGGAGCAAAAAAACTTAAATGGAAAAACTGACAAACAGGAAGGGGAAAAGTTTAAATGAATATTTAGCAAATTGATAATACTCCACGTTCAGCCCTCCGAATTCTGGATTGCGGGTCAAGCCCGCAATGACGTGAAAAACAACCGCTCTCAATGACAGAGAAATATTCAAACCCTCTTCAGCCATTTTAGCGCGACCCAAGCAATCGCTCCGCCGGCCACGGCGGTAGCGAACTGCGGCCAGCTCATCATTTTAGCCACGGCCGCGGCCAGCTCATGCTTAATTAACAGTTTCGTGATCCAGCCCACGCTTAAATACAAAAAAACAAATTTTAAAATCGCGCCAACTAAAACGCCTTTCCAGAAGCCGGCGGCGCTAGGCTGCCAGCCGTAAAATAGATCCACGCCTAAAACTAAAATAACGTTGCCAATCATGATAAACGGCACGGCCGGCGCCAGTACCGCGGGCAAAAGTCCGCCGGCCAAAGCCATTAAACTGGGAATCAGCGCCACCGCCAAAGCGCTTCTGACACCCACCAAAAACAAAACCAAAATAAAAATCGCGTTGATGATCGGGCCGGTTACCAATTGCAGGTGCACAAAAAACGGCAAGGCCGCGGCAATACCGGCCAAGCCGACAAACCACGTTAGCGCCTGGACGTTCACTTTTTCCAATGTTTGTTCTTTAATGATGTTTGACATAAATTTACTTTTTTCTACCCGGCTTTAGCCGGAGTTAATAGATGCCAAAATTTAATTTAATAACCGCCGACTAAAGTCGGGTAGAAAATTATGATAATGGCTAACTTCTCCTCCTATACTTAGTGAACAACACCTGCTCTTTTAATTTTCCTTTTCCCTCAAGCCATTCCAGCGCTTTGACCGCCGCTTGATTTTCATGAGCTTTTCTAACTTCGCTCTTAGCGTCAATTTTATGCAAAGCCGACAGCCGTTTTTTTCTGATGGCCGCCGTGGTCGGAATAGGCTGTCCGCCGCCGCCGATACAGCCGTCCGGGCAGGCCATGACTTCCACGTAATCATAATCGTTCAAATTCGCTAATACTTCTTCTATGCCTCCAATTCCGTTGACCGTGACGGTGCGCAATCGCCTGTTTCCTAATTCCCGTAAAGCCGCTTTCATGACTCCGCCCGTGCCGCCATAAATGGCCGCCGCGCCGCTGGCCGCGCCCAAAGGGTTATCGGCCGCTTCAGGCTTTAGCTTTAAAAAGTCAATTTTATTTTTTTTTATCATGAAGGCCAGTTCGCGCGTGGTAATAACGTAATCCACGGGCAAGAGGCCGTTGACTTTCAACTCGGCGCGGCCGGCTTCATACTTCTTGGCCGTGCAAGGCATAATGGAAACCACCGTGATATTTTTAGGATCTATTTTCATGGCTTCAGCCCAATAAGTTTTGACCAACCCGGCGGCGTGCATTTGCGGGCTCCTGGCAGTGGTTAGGTTGGGAATTAAATCCGGCCGATAAAATTCCGCGTATTTTACCCAGGCCGGACAGCAGGCAGTGAACATGGGCAGGGCCCCGCCAGCTTTCAGTCTTTGTTTTAATTCCTCCGTTTCCACGATGGTTGTAATATCCGCGCCAAAATTTACGTCAAAAACATAATTAAAGCCCAATTTTTTTAAAGCCGCCGCTACCTGACCGGCCACAATTTTTCCATAAGGAGCGCCGAATTCTTCACCGATGCTAACTCGGATAGAAGGCGCGAATTGCGCCACCAGAATTTTGCCCCCCTTGTAAAGGGGGGATTTAGGGGGATTATCGCGCAAAACTTTTTCCACTAATTGCCATTGAGTTTGCTCCTGCGCCGCGCCCACCGGACAATGAACCGCGCATTGGCCGCAATAAATGCAGTCAATTTTGCCATTTCTCCGCCAGCCGGCGGAAACCGGCACGATTTCTTGATCAGCCCCTTTGCCAGTCAGCTTTAAAAAATTTATTTTTTGCATTTGCTTGCAAGCATCCAGGCAGTTGCGGCAATCAATACACTGCGTGCCGTCAATCTCCACAGCATTGGCGAATTTGTAAACCTTTCGCTTGCCTTTGCGATCTTTAAAGCGGGTAATTTCAATCTTGTACCGGTCGGCCAGCTCCAGCAATTTGCAGTTTAAGCGCCAGACGCATGTCGGACATTTTTCAATATGCTCGGCAAAAATCAATTCCAGATTTAAATTTCTGGAGCGTTTAACGCGCTCGCTGTCCGTGCTTATTTCCAGGCCATCTTGAACAAAGGTTGAGCAGGCAGTCGCCAGCTTATTATGCCCTTTCACCTCCACCACGCAAATACGGCAATTGGCTTTAACCGACAAGTCCGGATGAAAGCACAAATCAGGCAAATAAACTCCATGATCGCGGGCGGCTTGCATAATAGTTTTGCCTTCGTCGCAGATAATCGCTTGACTGTTTATTTTTATGCTAATTTTTTTCATAAACTTTCTTGTCATTGCGAGCCCGCTGTCTAGCGGGCGAAGCAATCTCACGAACGTCAAACTTTTATCCAAGTTCACTATTCCTGAGATTGCTTTGTCGCCGAGTACGGCTCCTCGCAATGGCAATTAACTGACTTGCTGAAAAACATTATTGACTAAACTCCTAATCGGCGCACTCACTGACGCGCCCAAAGCGCAAAGTGAGGCGTCGCTTAAGTTATCCAATAATTCATTAAATAAATTCCAATCAATTTTTTCCGCTATAAGAACTTCTCTAAGCCTTAAAACTCCTTCGCGGCAGGGCGCGCATTGGCCGCACGACTCTTTAATAAAAAAATCAAGCCAATTTTTTACGGTTTTTTTAAAATCATGCTTGGCCAGGCTGAAAACCGCGATTGAACCGGCGCCGCCAACCGGCCGCGCCAGCTGTCCGGCGTTTAAAACTTCGCCGCTCGCGCCGCCGCCGGCTTGAAGGAAAAACTCAAACTTAGGATAATTATTAGTGTGCCGCAAAATTTTTTCTATCAACCAATCATCGGCCAGCTCATAAACTCCTTCGTTCAGGCAGTCGCCGCTGATGGTATAAAATCTTTTATTGTTATAACCTCCGGCCGCGGCCAAACTAACGTTATAAAAAGTTTCCGCGTTGTTTATCAAAGTCGGACGGTTCCACAGGCCCCTTACCGCGGGCAAAGGCGGCTTTAATCTTGGCTCAATCCGTTGGCCTTCAATCGCGTTTAAAACGGCGCTCTCTTCGCCGCCGATATAACCGGCGCTTAATGGTTCAACGAATATTTCAATCGCGGAATTTTTTATCAGCGCGGCTAATTTTTTACGAAATTTTTTATAATAATCATGCCTTAAATATAAATACCCAGACGTCCGACGTCCAGTGGACGTCGGACGTCTTTCGGATAAAAAATCAATGGCTATTTTTATGCCATCAATCAGCCTGTCCGCGTAATGTTCTAAAATATAATCATCTTTTAAGACGCCGGGTTCGCCTTCGGCCGCGTTGCAGACAACATATTTTTTATCGCCAGCCGCATTTTTCACCGCCTCCCACTTTTTAGCCACCGGAAAACCGGCGCCGCCGCGGCCGACCAGACCGGCCTGCTCTATTTTAGATATAATATCCATAAAATAATAAACTCTAAATTCCAATATCTAAACTCTAAACAAATCCAAAATTCTAAATTCAAATTTTCCAAACAAAATTATTTGCATTTGTTTTGAATTTATAATTTAGGTCATTAGAATTTGTTTAGGATTTAGGATTTAGGATTTAGGATTTAGGATTTAGGATTTAGAGTTTAGAATTTATTAAACCCGCAAAACATCTTTTACAATAAGCGGTTTTTATCAATATAAACGCATAAATCCGCCAGCCGACAGCTGTATCCCCATTCATTATCATACCAGGCAATGACTTTCACCAAATCGCCGTCAATGACTTTGGTTAAAGACAGATCAACAATCGCGCTATGAGAATTGCCCATGAAATCCGAAGACACCAAAGGCTCGTCCGTAACCTGTAAAATGCCTTTAAGCTCTCTGTCCGCCGCGATTATCAGGGCCTGGTTAATTTTAGCGGCATCTGTTTTTTTGCCAGTGACATAAACAATATCGCAGAGCGAGACCACTGGCGTGGGCACGCGCAAGGACAAGCCGTCAAATTTTCCATCAAGCGCCGGTATGGTTTTGGCCGTGGCAATGGCCGCGCCGGTGGTGGTGGGAATAATATTAAGCGCGGCGGCGCGGGCGCGGCGCAAATCTTTATGCGCTTTGTCTATCAAATTTTGATCCGCGGTATAAGAATGGACCGTGGTCATGATGGCCTTCTTAATGCCGAATTTTTTTCTGATAACTTCCGTCACCGGCGCCAAGCAGTTAGTGGTGCAGGAAGCCATGGAAATAACCTGATCGGATTTTTTTAATTTAGCTTCATTAACGCCCAGGACAAAAGTTTTAACATCATCACTCTTGCCCGGGGCGGAGATGATCACTTTTTTGGCTCCGGCTTTAAGATGCGCGGCGGCTCCGGCTCTATCCGTGAACTTGCCGCTGCATTCCAAAACCAGGTCAATCGCCAGCTCGCGCCAGGGCAATTTTTCCGGGTCGGTTTCCGCGATCACTTTGAAAGTCTTGCCATCCACAATTAAACTATTTTCCGTGAACTCAACTTTTTTCCCGTATTCATGATAACAGCTGTCGTGCTGTAACAGATAGGCCATGGTTTTAGTGCCGCTTAAATCATTAATGACGATAGTTTTAAATTCCGGCTTGTTTAATAAAGCCTTAAACACGCTCCGGCCGATCCGGCCAAAGCCATTGATGGCGATGTTCATAAAAATAAAACTTAAAAATTATCTGGCTGCGCCAGATCTGGCGCAGCCAGATAGAATAATTATATCATAAATTTAGCAAAACAAAAACAGCCATGAAGCTGTTTTTTAAAATTTTCTATTTCTTTACCCCGTCAAATAATTTTGCCAGAGGCAAAATTAGCGCGGAGCGCTATCTGACAGGGTGAATTCTGCCAACTTCCACTTCAACCACTTCGCCGCCCTCGCCATTTCTGCCCGAGAAAAAAACGCCGACGGTCTGCTTTAAAATATGATGCGCTACCACCCGGCCCTTTTTGCCGTCCACCCTAACCTCGCTGTCCAGAGCCGGCAGTTTTTCCGCCATTTTTTTATAGCCCTGTTCTTCAAACGACAAACAGCACATCAGGCGGCCGCAAATGCCGGAAATCCGATCGCTGCCGCGATGCACGCATTGCTGGACTTCCGCCATTTCCGAAGTAATGGAGCTTAATTCGCCTAAAAATTGGCCGCAGCACAATGGCCGGCCGCAATGGCCGAAGTCGCCGCAATGCCTGGCTTCATCGCGGATGCCGATTTGCTGCAGCCTGATATTGCGGCCGAAATGCTTGGTTAAATCTTTAACCAGCTCGCGAAAGTCAATCCTGGTTTCCGCGATAAAAGGAAAAGTAATTTTTGACTCATCAAATGAATAATGAATATCAACCAATTTCATGGCCAGCCGGTATTTGGCAATCAGGTCTTTGCAATATCCAAAATCTATTTGCTTCTGCTTGGCGCCAGGCAGTTTTTCCGAATCCGCTGGCGCGGCCAGCCTGATAATTTTTTTTACTTCCACCGGCTCGGTTCCGGCCGGCGGTTCGGTTTCCGGCAGATCAATAAAACCCACCGCCTTGCCTAATTCAACGCCCAATTCGGTTTTAACAATTACCTGGTCGCCGATTTTTACGGCCAAATCAGCCGGATCAAAATTATATTTTTTATCCCAAGGCACGAATTGTATTTGAACTGCTTTCATAAATTTACAGGCTATACCTAATAAACTTTTCCACCTTGACTCCGCCTAAAATATCTTCCATTCTTTTGCTGTCATCTTTGATATATTCCTGCTTTAAGAGGCAAACTTCTTCGTAATATTTCGCCAGTTTGCCCGGCATAATTTTTTCAATCATCTCTTCCGGCTTGCCTTCTTTTAGCAGCTGCTCGCGGTAGATTTCTTTTTCTTTTTCCAGTTCAGCCGAGGCCACATCCTCGGGGCTAATATATTTAGGGTTAGCGGCCGCGATTTGCATAGCCGCGTCATAGGCGATATCGCTTTGGCCTTCCTTATCCAAAGCGGCTAACACGCCGATTTTTCCGCCCGCGTGCGAATAAGCCGCCACCGTGCCATCGGAGCTTAAAACAGCGTATCGTTTAATCTCCAGTTTTTCTCCGATCACCCCGCTTAAACCGCCAAGACTATCGCGCACCGTGCCGCCATCGTAGGGCAAAGACATTAATTCCGCCAAATCTTCAGGCTGTTTTTCCATCGCTAAATTCAATACCCTTTGGGCAAACTCCTGAAATTTTTCACCGCGCGTCACAAAATCGGTCTCGGCGTTAATTTCCATAATATAGCCGATTTTGGCGTCCTCGCTGACCGCGACTTTAACTACGCCTTCTCGGGCCTCGCGGCCGCTCCGCTTGGCCGCCTTGGCAATGCCTTTTTTTCTTAAAATTTCCACGGCCAGGTCAATATCGCCGCCGGCCTCATCAAGAGCAACTTTGCAGTCAGCAATGCCGGCGCCGGTTTTATCTCTAAGTGATTTTAATTTTTCCATGCTAGAAATTAGAAATTAGAAATTAGAAATTTGGGAAACAATTTTCTAATAAATGATTTTCTAAAATAATAATTAGGTATAATCAATTTAGAAGTGCAACTTTGAGTGGTATACTCAAGGTTGTATGAATAATAAAAACTACAAACAGCTTGATCAGACAGAGCGCGACCGAATCTATCTATTCAAGAAAAAAGGCCTGACTAATGCGGCGATTG
>JAUSGE010000030.1 GCA_030649205.1 bacterium | reverse complement strand
TCTTTAAAGCCATCTTTAAAAAAACCCCGGCATCTGCCGAGGATTGGGACAAGGTTAGAGCCATCGCTTACAGCGGAAGCAAGAGATAAAAAAACAAAATAAATAAAAACACAGCTCCCCTGGCGGGGAGCTGTGTTTTTTAATAATTTCTTAATCTTTTTTTTATAAAATATAATTATTAATCCGCTCTAACAATTAAATTAAATACCATGAAAAAAACAAACTGGCTCGTGGCCGCGATAATAATTGCGGCGGCGATAATCATCGTTATCATAGCCTGGCCGAGAAAGCCGGCTGCTGATACATCATCCACTTCCACGGACAATTCCAGCCAAACCGCCGGCTTAGGCGTCCAACTAGCCTCTAAACAGGGGCTGGCTAATTTTATGACCGATTCCCGAGGCATGACGCTGTATTATTATCCGAAAGATAATATTGGCAAAAGCAATTGCTATGGCGGTTGCGCGGTGGCCTGGCCGATATTTTACTCGGAAAATTTATCGGTCGCGGCGCCGTTAAATAAAGAAGATTTTACGGCTATTGCCAGGTCTGATGGTTCCAAGCAAACTTCCTATAAAGGCTGGCCGCTGTATTATTATCAAAAAGATCTAAATCCCGGAGAGACGCTGGGCGAAGGCGTGGGCAATATCTGGTACATTATGCCGGAGCCTTTTTACACCGTCATGGCGCAAAATCAGGAATCCGCCGGAACTTACTTGACTAATGAAAAAGCCATTGCCATATACTACTTCACTAATGATACGCGAGGCAGCGGCACCAGTACGCCTGTCAGCAACTGTACCGGCCAATGCCTGGTTAACTGGCCCATTGTAACAGCTGGCGAGGTAATCGCCCCATCGCTCCTTAAAAAATCCGATTTTACCGCGCTGAACCGGGCCGACGGAACCAAGCAACTGGTCTACAAAGGCTGGCCGCTGTATTATTTCGCTGGCGATAAAAACCCCGGCGAGATTAACGGACAAGGGGTAAATAACGTTTGGTTTTTAGCCAAACCGTAATTAATCTCGGCTATAATAACACATCCGGCGGCTTTCAGCCGCCGGATGTGTTATTATAGCTATGATCGTAAATCAGACTCTTTTATAAAAACCTTGCTCCAAACTGAAAGCCGGACCGAATTTGCTTTCATAAACGAGCTTTCTCTGTAAATTTTTTTGGCCGCTGAATATGCGGCTGATCAGCGAGAGCGGATATTTTTTTAGCATATTTTTCTTTTATTTATTATTATATAGCTTAGCAAATTTATATTAATTTATTATTAAACCTGGATTTGCCAAAATTTTAAGGATTTTATATACTGATTTCATGACCTCCAAAGAACTAAGGCAAAAATATTTAGATTTTTTCGCGTCCCAGGGGCACGCCATCATCCCCAGCGCTTCTTTAATTCCGGAGAATGATTCTTCCACCTTGTTTATAAGTTCCGGCATGCAGCCTCTGGTGCCTTATCTTTTGGGCGAAAAGCACCCGGCAGGCGTGCGCCTGGCCAATTCGCAAAAATCGTTCAGAACCGAGGATATTGAAGAGGTGGGGGACAACCGCCATAATACTTTTTTTGAGATGCTGGGCAACTGGTCGCTGGGCGATTATTTTAAGAAAGAACAGCTGGCCTGGGTGTTTGAATTTTTAACCAAAGTGCTGGGGCTGGATCCGGCCAGGTTGTATGTGACGGTTTTCCGCGGCAATGACACTATCGGTATTCCGGCAGATAAAGAAGCGGTGGAGATTTGGCAAAAAATCTACGCCCAAGCCGGACTGGAAGCCAAAGACGTTAATTTTCCGGAAAAGCACGGCCTGCAAGGCGGCAGAATTTTTTATTATGACGAGAAAAAAAATTGGTGGTCCAGGTCGGGCGTTCCGGCCAAGATGCCGGAGGGCGAGCCGGGCGGACCGGACAGCGAAATTTTTTATGACCTGGGCGCCGATTTAAAACGCCACGAAAAGTCTATATTTAAGGATCAGCCCTGCCATGTTAATTGCGATTGCGGCCGTTTTATTGAAATCGGCAACAGCGTTTTTATGGAATATATCAGGACGGACAGCGGCTTTAGAAAATTATCCCAGCAAAACGTGGATTTCGGCGGCGGCTTGGAAAGGATTACCATGGTAGTTCAAGGCAAGGACAATATTTTTGAAACTGATTTGTTTATCAATGCCATTAGAAAAATAGAACAGCTTAGCGGAAAAAATTACCGCGGCAGCATGTCCGCTTTTGAAATCATCACTGACCATCTTAAAGCCGCCTCTTTTATCATGGGCGACGACCAGGGGATTGCGCCGTCAAATACCGGCCAAGGCTACATTGTCAGAAGGCTGGTCAGGCGCGCCATCAGACATGGGCGGCAGCTGGGAATTGAACAGGAATCATGGACCAAGGAAATCGCTAAAATTGTGGCGCACGATTATCAGGAAACCTACCCTGAGCTGAAGCGAAACATTGACCGCGTCATAGATCAGCTGGCCGAAGAAGAAACTAAATTTAACAAAACCTTGGATACTGGTTTAAGAGTGTTTGAAAAAATAGTAGACAGACAACTGACAACAGACAACAGGATAAGCGGCCTAGAAGCCTTTAATTTATATCAAACTTACGGCTTTCCCATTGAAATGACCGTTGAATTGGCCAAAGAAAAAAATTTAACTGTTGATTTGGCTGAATATGAAGCTGAACTGAAAAAGCATCAGAACCTGTCACGCACGGCTTCGGCCGGCATGTTTAAGGGCGGCTTGGCGGACGCTTCCGAGGCCACGGTAAAATATCACACCGCGGCGCATCTTCTGCTCGCGGCTTTAAGAAAAACTTTAGGCGATCACGTGATTCAAAAGGGGAGCAATATCACCTCGGAGCGATTAAGATTTGATTTCGCGCATCATGATAAGCTTACGGAGCAGGAGAAAAAACAAACGGAAGAACTGGTTAATCAGGCAATCAAGCAGGATCTTCCGGTAACCTGCGAGGAAATGGATTTGAATGAGGCTAAAAGCCGGGGCGCGCATGGAGTTTTTGAGGCCAAATACGGCGAGCGAGTAAAAGTTTATGCCATCGGCCGGGAAAAATTACATTTCAGCCAAGAGATTTGCGGCGGCCCGCATGTTAAAAATACTGGCATCTTAGGCCATTTTAAAATACAAAAAGAAGAAAGCTCATCAGCCGGGGTAAGAAGAATTAAGGCAATATTAGAGTAAAAACGCTAATAATATAAACTCTTGACAAGCGCCTAAATAACCTATATAATTATTTAAGGTTTTGGTAGATCGCCAAAAGCGAGTAATTTTTTACCAAAGCTATTTTTGTTTTAATTTAATGCCGGAAAATAACAAAACCATCAGTTCAAAAGACTTTATTGAAATGATCGGCGAAGTGCTGGAATTAATGCCAGCCGCCACTTTTAAAGTAAAACTGGAAAACAGCCATGAAATTTTAACGCACTTGTCCGGTAAAATGAGAATGAATAAAATCAGGCTGTTGCCCGGAGACAAGGTTAAAGTGCAGATCAGCCCTTACGATTTAACCAAGGGGCGAATAATTTACCGGCTCTAGTTGCCAATAATTTATGAAGGTAAGAAGCAGCGTAAAAAAAATCTGCAAAGATTGTAAAATAATCAGGCGCAAAGGCCGGGTTTGCGTTATTTGCAAAACCCCGAAGCATAAACAGCGCCAGGGCTAATTTTTAAATTTTTAACATGGCTATCAGAATAGCAGGCGTGACAATTCCCAACGAAAAGAGGGTTGAAATAGCATTAACCTATATTTTTGGCATCGGCAAAACCAAGTCTAATCAGATTTTAGCGCTGGCTAAAATTGACCCTAATACCAGAGTTAAGGACCTGACTGATGAACACGCCAATAAATTAAGGGAGCTGATTGAAAAACAAAATAAAGTTGAGGGCGATCTAAAAAGAGAAATTTTCGCCAATATAAAAAGACTGAAAGAAGTCGGAGCTTACCGCGGCTTAAGGCACGCCAAGGGCTTGCCGGTCAGAGGCCAACGGACAAAAACCAATAGCCGGACTGTGCGCGGCAACGTCAGAAAAACCGCCACCTCGGGTAAAAAACCGGCGGCGCAGAAAACGTAAATTTTAAATTATTCCCTGCTTTAGCAGGCTTTTAAGCTAAAAAGTTACCGGTTAAAAGCTGGCTGAAGCCAGGTAGAAATTTATCCATATGCCAGATGAAATAAAGCAAGAATTAGATACAAAACAGGAAAAGCAGACGGCAAATGAAGCTGATCTGGCTGTTAAAAGCGACCTGAACGCGCCGGAAGAATTGCCGGAGGAAATCAAAAAAAAGCTGGAAAAAAGCAAAGAAGATAAAAAAACCGATAAACGCAAAGGACGAAAGAAAAAAGCGGATAAAGATAAAAGGATTCCGGTGGGCATCGCTCACGTCAAGGCAACATATAACAACACCATAGTCGCTCTGGCTGATCTGTCCGGCAATGTTCTATCATGGGCATCGGCCGGTCTGGCCGGATTTAAGGGGCCGAAAAAATCCACTCCCTACGCCGCTCAAATTATTACCCGAATCGCCGTGGAAAAAGCCAAGGAATTCGGCTTGCAGGAAGTAAGCGTCTTTGTCAAAGGCGTTGGCACCGGACGCGAATCGGCTATCAGGGCGCTAAATGCCAATGGCTTGATTGTTACCTCAATCAAGGATGTTACGCCCATACCGCATAACGGCTGCCGCCCTAAAAAGCCCAGAAGAGTTTAATCAATATTTTTATGTCAAAATATTTAGGTCCAAAATGCAAATTATGCCGCCGTGAAGGCGAAAAACTGATGCTTAAAGGCGAGCGTTGTTCTACTGCTAAATGCGCGATTGTCAAAAGAAATTATCCGCCCGGAGTGCACGGCCCCAAGGGGCGCGCCAGGCAAAGCGGCTATAACCTGCAGCTGCGAGAAAAGCAGAAAGCCAAAAAAATTTATAATTTATTGGAGAAGCAATTTGAATTGAGTTTTCAAAGAGCCAAGCGGCAAAAAGGCGACGTTGGCGAAAACCTGTTAAAAATTTTAGAAACTAGGCTGGATAATGTCATCTACCGCTTATGCCTGGCAAAATCCAGAGCGCAAGCCAGAACTTTAACCAATCATGGCCACTTTACAATCAACGGAAAAAAAGTGAACATTCCGTCATATACTGTTAAAACCGGCGATGTAATTAAAATTAAGTCCGCCAGCCGGAACAATAAGCAATTTGCCAATCTGGCGGATCGGCTTAAAAAAATGGAAATTCCCGGCTGGCTTAATTTTGACCCTAAAGACATGAGCGCTAAAGTTTTACACGAGCCGCTCAAGGAAAGCCTGGAAATGAAAATTAATACCCAAATGGTCGTGGAATTCTATTCAAGATAAAATATTTATTAATAAGCAATAAATTTATGCAAACTATAGCCTTGCCTTCCAAAGTGGAATTTTTAAAAGGCGCGGATCAGAACCACCGGCAAATCATCATTGAGCCGTGCTTTCCCGGCTACGGCACTACCATTGGCAACGCTTTAAGAAGAGTTTTATTGTCGTCTCTGCCGGGCGCGGCGGTAATCGGCGTCAAAATTAAAGGCGCCGGCCACGAGTTTATGGCTCTGCCGCATGTCAAGGAAGACGTGCTGGAGCTTATTTTAAATTTAAAAAAATTGCGCTTAAAAATTTTTAGCGACGAGATCGTCAAGCTGGAGCTGGATGCCAGAGGAGAGAAGCAGGTCAAAGCCTCGGATATTAAAAAAAACAGTTCAGTGGAAATCGCCAACCCTGATTTAATTTTAGGCCATATTACCGATATGGCCGGCAGCCTGGAAATGGAAATTTTCGCGTCGCGCGGCCTGGGCTATATTACGGTGGAAAGCCGAGAAAGCTCTAAGCATGAAATCGGCTACGTGGAAACCGACTCAATTTTTTCGCCGATTATGTCGGTCGGCATCAACGTAGAAAACGTGCGCGTGGGTAAAATGACTAACTGGGACAAACTGATTATTAACTTGGCCACTGACGGAACCATCACCCCGGAAGAGGCTTTTTATAAGGCACTGGAAATTATTACCGCGCAATTCGACGCGTTAAAAAAAGACGCTGAAAAAATAAAAGAAGAAGCCGCGGTTTTGGAAGCGCCGGCGGCCGATGAGGCCGAGCCGGCTGAACCCGACGAACCGGCCGATAAAAAATCTAAAAAAAGAGGACGGCCCAAAAAAGCTTAAATTTATGCGACACCGAGTCAAGGGAAAAAAATTAGACCGGAAAAAAGCGCCCCGAGAATCAATGCTGAAGAATTTAGCTTGCAGTATTATTATTTATGAAAAAGTTAAGACCACTTCCGCTAAAGCCAAGGCCGTCAAGCCGCTATTGGAAAAAATTATAACCGCCGCGATTAAAGGCGGCTTAAGCGGCCGGCGAGAGCTTATCAGGCTCCTGCCGCAAAAGATGGCGATAAAAAAAGCCTTGGAGATTCTAGCGGACAAGTATAAAAACCGTCGCGGCGGCTACTCGCGAATTATCAAATTGGGCGCGAGGCAGGGCGACGCGGCTCAAATGGCACAGATTGAATTAGTGTAGAAAATTTTTACTTCTGCCCGGCTTCAGCCGGAGTTAAAATATGATAAAAAGAATTACACATACAATAGACGCGACAAATAAATCCGCCGGCCGGCTGGCTACGCAGATAGCTTTGCTTTTGCGCGGTAAAAATAAAGCTGAATACCTGCCTCATCTTGACGCGGGCGGCGCGGTTTGCGTTATCAACGCGGATAAATTAAAATTTACCGGCAAAAAATACGAGCAGAAGGAATATCACAGCTATTCCGGTTATCCCGGCGGCCTAAAAACTAAGAAGATTGCTAGTTTAACACCGGCTCAAATTATAACCAAAGCGGTTAGAGACATGCTGCCGCCGACTAAGCACCGGGTCAACCTGCTTAAAAGATTAACAATAAATTAAAACATTATGGCGGAAACAGCGGAAATAAAATCAAAAGGGAAATATATCAGCGCTATCGGGCGAAGAAAAACCGCGATTGCCCAAATCCGCGTTTTTAAAAATGGCAGCGGAACTATTACTGTTAATGGCTTTATCGCTAATCAATATTTTAAAAGCGAAGACCTGTTCTCCATTATTAATCAGCCTTTAAAAATGGCCGGCCTGGCCAAGGATTTTAACATCACCGCGCGTGTTTCCGGCGGCGGTAAAAAAGCCCAGGCCGAGGCGGCCAGGCACGGCATCGCGCGCGCGCTCCTGGAAATTAATCCTGAATTAAGGCCGTCGTTGAAAGTTAAAGGCTGGATAACGCGCGATGCCCGCAAGAAAGAAAGAAAGAAACCAGGGCTTAAGAAAGCCAGGCGCGCGCCGCAATGGGCCAAACGCTAATTTTATTTTATCTGATATTAACCCCGCGAAAGCGGGGTTTTATTTTTATTTAAAATCAGTTATAATAACAGCAATAATTTATGCCTGAAAAAATTACCAACATTGCTAAAAATACTTCCTATTTTACCTTAGCGCTGATACTGCAAAAAGTAATTTCTTTTTCATATTTTGTTTTAATCGCCCGCGCCATCGGTCCGGCCGACTTAGGCAAATACTACTTTGCCATTTCCTTTACATCAATTTTTGGAATCTTTATTGATATCGGCCAGTCCAGCGTCCTAACGCGCGAAGTAGCTAAGCGGCCGGATGAGGCCGAGCAGCTTTTTAGCTCGGTTTTTTTAATGAAACTGCCGCTGGCCCTGCTTTCAACGCTGGCGGTTTTTATCATCATAAATTTTTCAGCCTACCCCGAAATAACCCGCCAGCTGGTATATCTGTCCATGCTTTGCATGGCCTTAGACTCTTTTACTTTAACCTTTTTCGCGATTAGCCGCGGTTTTCATAGCTTAAAATATGAAAGCGTTTCTTCGGTTATTTTTCAACTTATCGTTTTTGCCGTGGCTTTAGCCGTTTTGAAATTTAACCTCGGCCTTGCCTGGCTGATGATGTCTTTAGTTCTGGCCAGCTTGTACAATTTTCTTTTTTCGTTTTATATTTTAAAAAAAAGGTGGGGCCTTAAAATTAATTGGCGGCCGGATAAAATTTTAATTAAGCATATTTTAATGATATCATTGCCTTTTGCCGTTTTCGCGATTTTCCAGCGGATTTATATGTACCTTGACTCGGTAATGCTGTCGCTTTTAGCCGGCGATCATCAGGCGGGCATCTACCAGATTCCTTTTAAGATAATCTTTGCTTTGCAATTTTTACCCCTGGCCTTTGTCGCCTCGCTATTTCCGGCCTTGAGCTCATATTGGCACAATAACCGCCAACAGCTGGCCATTACCTTTGAGCGCGCCATGAGCTATTTAATAATTATTTCTTTGCCGGTTTCAGCCGGCGGCGTGATTTTAGCCGATAAAATTATGGTTATTTTTAAAAGCGGCTATAGCGGCGCGATTTTACCTTTGCAAATTACCCTGGCCGCGGTTATTTTTATGTTTTTAAATTTTCCGGTCGGTTCGCTGTTAAACGCCTGCGACCGGCAAAAAAGAAACACTGCTAACATGGGTATTGCCTTGGCGGCCAGTATTATTCTAAACCTGATTTTAATACCGCGCTATCAGGCGGTCGGGGCCAGCTTAACCGCTTTATTGACTAATTTATTGATGTTTATTTTAGGCATGTCCGCCGTGCCGCAAATTACCGAATATAATAATAAAAAAATAATTATTATGCTAATCAAATCGCTGATGGCGGCAGCGGTAATGGGCGCGGCCGGCTATTATCTAAAAAACCAAGCCAGCCTGATAGTTACCATAATTTCAGCCGGGGCCGTCTATTTTGCCGCCTTATACCTGCTTAAAGGCTTTACTAAGCAAGACGTTATCAGCATAGTTAAGTCGTTTTCTCGAAATAAAAATGTTGATTTAGAAATTAGAAATTAGAAATTGGAAATTTGCCAAAGGTTTTAAGCTCTCTAAGCGCTTAAATTAAATTTTCAGCTTATAAAATATGCGGACATTATTATTTACCCTGGAATATCCTCCTTTCCGCGGCGGCGTGGCTAATTTCTGCGCCAGCCTGGTTAAATATTGGCCAGAGCCTGATAATATTTTTGTATTGCACAATAACGGCGGCGGCCTGATTAATGATAAACTGCCATGTTTAAAATGGCTGCCGGCGGCGCGGCGGCTGCGGCAGGAAATAAAAAAATACAAGATTGATCATGTTCTCGCCGGCAACATTCTGCCGCTCGGCGCGGCCGCGCTTATTTGCGCCAAATTTATTAATATTAAATATTCAGTAATTTTACACGGCATGGACTTGCCATACGCCCTAAGGCGTAAAAGAAAAAAATGGCTCGCCGAAAAAATTCTGCGCCAGGCGGAAAAGATATTTTGCGGCAACAGCTATACGGCGGAGATGGTAAAAAAATTTCTGCCAGTTATAGAACATGGTAAAATTATTACAGTTAATCCGGGAGTTAGCCATAATATCCAATATCCAATATCTCTGGCTTCGCCAGATCTGGCGAAGCCAGACAATATCCAATTAAAGAAAAAATACAATTTAGAAAATAAAATAATTTTATTATCCGTTGGCCGGCTGGTAATGCGCAAAGGCTTTGACAAAGTGATTGAGGCCATGCCTAAAGTTTTGGAAAAAATTCCCAATTTAGTTTATATTATTTTAGGTGATGGCGGAGAGTTTGGAAATTGGAAATTGAAAATTGAAAATTTGAAACTGGAAAAATTTATATATATTATTAAACAGTCCGATGATGAGCAGCGCGACTTATGGTATAATATTTCAGACATCTTCATCATGCCGTCGCGGAATATCAACGGCGACTTTGAGGGCTTTGGCATTGTTTATCTTGAAGCCAATCTGGCCGGCAAACCGGTCATCGCCGGCGATTCGGGCGGCGTGCGCGACGCGGTGATTGACGGCGTTAACGGCCTATTAGTCAATCCGGAGGATACAAATGCCATCGCCAGCGCTATAATCAAGTTAGCCAGCGATAGCGAGCTTAGGCAAAAACTGGGCAAGCAGGGGAGAGAGCGGGCGATTAGGGAGTTCAGCTGGGGGAAACAAATCGCTGTCATTGCGAGGAGCGTCAACGACGAAGCAATCTCACGCACAAGACCTTTGACTTAAGCACTCCATCTGTGAGATTGCTTCGTCGCTCCACTTCGTTTCGCTTCTCGCAATGACAAAAATAATATGATCTCCATCATCATTCCAATTTACAACCAAGCCAGCCATCTGCCCAGCTTGCTAGAGAGCATCAGCCGGCAGACTTATGATAATTATGAAATTATTATTGTTAATGACGGTTCAACCGACAATGTCATCAAAGTTTTAGAAAAATATAAAAAAATATTCGGCCATAAATTTTCTTACCTGGAGCAGGAAAACAGGGGCGCCAATGCCGCGCGGAATAGGGGAGCGCGCCTGGCTAAAGGCGAATATATTATTTTCTGCGACGCTGATATTATCATTCAGCCTGACATGCTGGAGCTGATGCGCCGGACGCTTAAGCATAATCCGCCCGCCAGCTTTTGCTATTCGTCTTTTAAGTGGGGCGTAAAGACTTTCCGGCTCTGGCCGTATAGCGCGGAAAAACTGCGCCAGATGCCTTATATCCATACCACTTCGCTAATCAGGAGAAAAGATTTTCCCGAGTTTGATGAAGCCATCAAGCGTTTGCAGGACTGGGATCTGTGGCTAACCATGCTGGAGCAGGGGAAAACCGGCATTTGGCTGGACAAAATATTATTTACGGTCAAACCCGGCGGCACTATGTCCAACTGGCTACCATCTCTAGCCTACAAATTGCTTCCATTCTTGCCAAATGTAAAAAAATATAAACAGGCTACGCAAGTTATAAAAACAAAACATCATTTGCCGTAAAAAAAGAGACCGTCCAAAAACGCCATTCTTTTGTCATTCCCGCGCAGGCGGGAATCCAGAAATGAATAAGCTTATATGCTAACTTATAAAACCTCAAGATACACTCTTCTCTTCATAATCCTAACCGAACTAATTTCTCTTCTCGGTTACTATTACCAAATAATTAATTCTCTGGCTTTTTTCGCCATTGCTTTTTTAACTCTAATTTTGTCTCTGCGCCGTCTGGAATACGGCCTGTACATTTTATTGGCCGAACTGTTTATCGGTTCGTTCGGCTATTTATTTTATTTTGAAAATGGCGGCGTTAAAATTTCTTTGCGCATCGCGCTTTGGCTGATTATCATGTCAGTCTGGCTGGCGCGGACGATTTTGTCCGGTTTTAAAGCCAGACGCCTGGAGATTGTCATTTTCCAGTCGCGCTATTTTAATTATTTTTTCGCTCTATTTATTTTTGTTGCCTGGGGAGTAGTTAACGGCCTCTTAAATAACAATTCATTAAGCAATATCTTTTTTGATCTTAATAATTGGCTTTATTTTTTGTTAATTTTTCCCGTATTTTCCGTACTGCGAACTGAAAACAGTTTAAATGCCGTTAAACAAATATTTCTCGCGTCTGCCAGCTGGTTAGGCGTTAAAACTTTAATTCTAGCCTATATTTTTTCCCATAATTTTACTTTTTTCGCGCTGGATCTTTACCGCTGGGTCAGAACGAGCGGAGCCGGAGAAATTACTCAAGTCGTACCCGGCTTTAGCCGTATTTTTATGCAGTCGCATATTTTTGTTTTGATCGGATTTTTCTTTTTTGTCATTGCGAGCGTCAGCCATTTGTCATTGCGAGCGACCGAAGGGAGCGAAGCAATCTCACGAACACCAACTAGCCACAAAAGATTTTCGGCTTTTAACTTTCCGCTTTCCGCTCTCTTCCTCTCCGCCATTATTGTGAGTTTCTCCCGCAGTTTCTGGGTCGGCCTGGCGGCCGGAGCGTTAACGGCTTGGCTCATAACCATCTTTAAGCTAAAAATTACACTCAAACAATTTATAACTTACAACCTAACTGTTTTATCCAGCGTCATGTTAAGTCTGATTTTAATCATCGCCGTGATTAAATTTCCCTTGCCCCGAGCTTACGGTGGCTTTAGCGCGCCGGATTTATTGCAGCAGCGGGCCACGGCGCTGGCCAATGAAGCCGGCGCGGCTTCCCGCTGGCAGCTGTTGCCGGTATTGTGGCAAAAAATTAAAACCGCGCCTGTGCTCGGCCGCGGCTTTGGCGCCACGGTTACTTATAAATCAAGCGATCCGCGCGTCCTGGCCGCGAGCCCGGGCGGCCTGTATACTACCTTCGCCTTTGAATGGGGCTGGCTGGATGTCTGGCTTAAACTCGGCCTGTTCGGCCTATTGGCTTATCTGGCTTTATTTATTAAACTAATTAAAGACGGCCTGAAAATAAATTCTTCTTTATCATTATCCTTGGCCGTTGGCCTGATTATCTTAGCGGCGGTTAACATTTTCAGCCCCTACGTCAATCATCCGCTGGGAATCGGGTATATCATTTTAGTTGCTGCATTTATGGAAATGATATCCTTGCCTAAATATAAAATATCCTGTATATTATAAATTATATTATTTATTTTTAAAAACATTATGCCCGATCAAATCATTTCTAAAGAAGGCTATGAAAAATTAAAAAAAGAGCTGGACGAGCGCGTCAACGTTAAGCGTTTGGAAATCGCCGCGCGCATTGAAAGCGCCAAAGAGCTCGGCGATTTAAGCGAAAATGCCGAATACGCCGAAGCCAAGGACGAACAAGCGTTTAACGACGGCCGCATCTCCGAATTAACCACCCTGTTAAAAAATGTTACCGTAGTGCAATCAAACGGCGAGAAAAGCAAGATCGGCATGGGTTCAACCGTCACGGTAAAAACCGGCGGCAACCTAAAAAAATATACTATTGTCAGTTTTAACGAGGCCAACCCGAGCGAAGGAAAAATTTCCAACGAGTCGCCCTTGGGCGTAGCCTTTGTCGGTAAGAAGAAAAGCGATGTGGTCAAAGTCAACACCCCAAGAGGGGAGATGGAGTATGAGATTGTGGAGATAGAATAACAATATCGTCATTCCGGCCGCAGCGGAGCGGAGAGCCGGAATCCAGAATTTGTATTGTCATTGCGAGCGACCGGAGGGAAGCGAAGCAATCTCACGAACATTTTTCCTAATCCAAACTCGCCACCAGAACATAATACAAACATTTTTCCAAAAAAATAGGAGCCGATCTTAACTTAATAAGACCAGCTCCTTTTGAGTTTCACCTCCTATTCATAATTTGTCGGCTCCATAGTGGCGTTAGCCCTATGGAGCCGCAATGTAACACTACATTTTCGTTAGACTAAATTCCATCGGCTCCCAGACCGTGAAGGCGCTTGTGCCATGCGTGAAATACAAATAGCTTACACGAATGGTCGCCGTTGCAACCTCGTCAGGGATATCGCAAAGCACGGAAATTTCCTTGGTTTCTCCGGCCTTGATATCGTAGGAATTTTCGGCCAGCAAATGGCAATCGGTCAGCGACTCGCCATAGATTGAGCTATACGCCAGGTTCACATCCATGGATGCGGAAACACTGAATTTTCCGACTTCCTGCATGCCCGAGGAAGAAAAAGTTTTTGGCGTGTCCGGATCAACCGCGATCGTAACTGGTGCGACCTCCAATACTCTAATGATGTAATTATCCGTGGAGGTATAGTTCAGAATTTCCCTCTGCCAATCAACCTGGCAGAAGTACTCGTCATTATGATGTGTTTTCGGTACTCCATTAACACTATACGAAGTTAGCTGATCCAGATGTTCAATCATGCAGATGGCAGTTTCTCCCGTAGAAAGCGAGGTGAACTCCAGCCATCGGCCGTCAATAATGTCATAAGGCAGCGGCCGCGTATAGTGTTGATTTAAACTTCCAAACCATTCGTAGGCCACACCAATTCCATTCCTACCCATACCTCCGTCAATATTTTCAATAGTTGACGGATTTATGTACCGACTACTGGAAATTTGTGGATAAACAAAACCGACGGACACATTGGTGCCCGCGTCATACTGGATATTATAAACCCAGTCGGCCGTGATAGCATCCAAAATCTCCAGCGCATCTACCGTCCAAGTTTGAGCGATAGATGTTCCATCGTAGTCGGGGATGCTCATTTGGATTCTGACGCTCGGCGGCAACAGGCGAAGAGGCAAAGCGCCGACCGTAAGCCGATTATTACCATACCAAGCGCTAACCCCGTAAGCATCGCCCCAACTGTCGCCTTGGGCATCCACAACTTCCGCGTAGGCTTGATACATTTTTCCCTCGGTGCCTCGGGGAAAATTATTAACGACCAGATTGTAATATCTGGTTGTATCAGTATTGGGGTCGTTATCTGACCCCGCGACATAAAGCGGCACAATCAAGTTATTATCTCCGTCCTTTAAGTCTTGCTCAATCAGGCCGGAAAAAATAGCTGTCCCGTAATAAAACAGGCTGGGATTGGAATGTTGTTCGCCTTCTGCGAAACAAAAAACCCTAATGATTGTTCGTCCGACTGACAGACCGACAATTTCCGCGTTTAGCAAGGCTTCATCGCCGACGACTGACAACTTAACCACAATGTGGCTGCCGTCGCTGCCGTCAAAAACCAGCTTTACGCCGGTTAAGCGATCGCCATAAGCATTAATTAACTCGGCATAAGTCATGTCGGCCGCGGGCTTAGTTAATGTCCCACCGTTTAATCTAGCGACAGGTGCTGACAGCCTGATCGCGGATGAGGATAGCTTCAACGAAAATGTCGCCGAAGTCCTTTCGCCAGTGCCCGTGTTCTGGTCGCTAACGTCAACAACGATCACCGGAGAATTGCTTACAGCGGCCGTAGAACCTGATGTCAATGCCGGCTCGTTTCCACCCATACTACCTGAACCGCCACCACCGCAACCATAACAAAAAAACATCGCCATCAAAACCACTGCCAAAAAACTACCAACCTTCCTCAAATTAAACATTGCAAATTCCTCCATTTGCCTTAAGATTATTAAATTTTGAAAGAGCCGCGCCCTTTCTTTCTTAAACTACATTACAACCGATAACCCTTAATATAAGCACAAATTTAATATTCTGTCAACTTAGGCTGAAATTCGGCCAGTTTTGACTAAAATTAAAGAATAGCGTAAAATATAGGTATAATTTATTTGCGAATTTCTGGATTCCTGCTTTCGCAGGAATGACGGTATTATTTTGATGGCCAGCTTTCGCGGGAAGAACAAACTTATGCCACAACCAATTTTATCCGAGCGCGACGAACGGATTAATAAATTAAGCGAGCTCAAAAAACTCGGCGTTAATCCTTATCCGGCTAAATCTCAAAGAAGCCATAGCGTTTATCAAGTTTTGGCTGATTTTTCTAAACTGGAAAAAGATCAGACCACAGTTTGCCTGGCCGGGCGCCTGCGCAGTCTGCGCGAGCATGGCAATTTGACTTTCGCTCATCTTGAAGACGCGAGCGGCCAGATTCAAATTGCCTTGTCCAAAAAAGAAATCGGCGCTGACGCCTATAAACTTTTCATCAAGCATCTTGATGTGGGCGACTTTATTCAAGCTCAAGGCGCGCCGTTCACCACTCATAAAGGCGAGCCGAGCATCATGGTGAACCAGTGGCAAATTTTATCTAAGGCTTTACGACCTTTGCCGGAAAAAATTCATGGCCTGCAAGATGAGGAAGAAAAATTTAGAAAAAGATATTTGGATATTTTGGTCAATCCCGAAACTCGGGACATTGTAATTAAGCGCGCCAGGTTCTGGCAAGCCGCGCGGCAGTTTATGCTTGATCATGGCTTTTTGGAAGTAGAGACGCCGGTTTTAGAAACCACGACCGGCGGCGCCGATGCCCGGCCGTTTATCACGCATCATAATACCTTGGACATGGACGTATTTTTACGCATCTCCATGGGCGAGCTGTGGCAAAAAAGATTAATGGTGGCCGGACTGGAAAAAACTTTTGAAATCGGCCGACAGTTTAGGAATGAAGGCATGGACGCCGAGCATCTGCAGGATTATACGCAGATGGAATTTTACCTGGCTTACGCCGATTATGAAATAGGCATGAAATTAGTGAAGGAGCTTTATAAATACATCGCGGAAAAAACTTTCGGCACGCTTGAATTTACCATCGGCAAATTCAAAATTGATCTGGGCAAAAAATGGGAAAAATATGACTACCGGGAAACCGTGAAACAACATACCGGCATAGACATTTTAACCGCCGACTTAACGCAAATTGAAAAAAAATTGCGCGAGCTGAAAATCAACTATGACAAGCATGGTTTTAATATTACCAGGGGCATAGACAATCTCTGGAAATACTGCCGCCGGCAGATCGCCGGCCCGGGTTTTTTAATCGGCACGCCGGTAACTATCTCGCCCTTGGCCAAGCGCGACGAGCAACAGCCGAAACTGACCCAGCGCTTTCAGGTCATTCTGGCCGGTTCGGAGATGGGCAACGGCTACAGCGAATTGAATGACCCGATTGACCAGGCCGAGAGATTCGCGGCACAGCAAAAATTGCGCGAAGCCGGCGACGACGAAGCGCAGATGTACGACCACGAGTTCGTGGAAGCCTTGGAATACGGCATGCCGCCCACCTGCGGCTTTGGCGTGAGCGAACGTCTGTTCAGCTTTCTCATGAACAAGACTGGCCGGGAGTGCCAAATTTTTCCGCTGATGAAGCCGGTTTTGTCATTCCCGCGAAAGCGGGAATCCAGGAGTTAGTTGTAGGAATATTTTATGAAAAAATATAAATACTTTCTAATCATTTATCTGTCCATTGGTTTTTTAATGTGGCTGCAACAATTATACGCCGGTAATATTTATCTTAACGAGGATATCGGAATAAAGCAACAGATTATAGACTTTTTCGCGCTGTTGGCGCTGGGGCCTTTATTATTTATTGGAAAAATTATCAGCGGCCATTAATAAATATGCGCTTCCGCTCCGTCAGAATCTCTCCGCAGAGGACTCTGACGCGATGGTTAGCGCCTGAAGCTTTGCTGACCGCAGCAGAGTCCCTTGTGAGGAAACTCTGCCGAAGCAAAATAAACATATGCCCATGTCAAAAAAAATTTTAATCATTATATTTTTAATCGCGCTAATTGTCATCGGTTGGGCGCCATGGCTTAGTAATAATGACGCAATAACGATAGTCAAAACGTATCGTAATTTTCAAGAACAACATAATACGAAAAAACAAACAGAAAATCCAGAAATCTATGTTACCTGGCTTCCATTTTGTAGGTGGGTAACTACTTACGAAGGTGGTTGGACTGTTTGTTTTTGGCAGATACCAAGCAAGTAGCGGCGAGTGATACACCAGATAACACGGAGTAAACAGTTCAGAAATTTTGCGCAATTATCGCGTCGCGGCAGAGTCTCTCTCGCAAGAGGACTCTGCCGTTCCCTGAGATAAGTTTATTTATTAAATACCGTCACAGTCCGCTGCGGCGAGACTGTGACGCAACGCAATTTTACAATATGACAAATCTTGAACAACTGGAAAATGAAATAAATAACATCAAGGATAGGAACATAAAAGTCGAAGCTGACAAGGCCTGGGAAACCAGCCTGTTCAGGAAAATCGCCATCGCTTTTTTGACATACCTCGTGATCACTATCTTCTTTTTCTTCGCCGGTTTTAACCGCCCCTTTTTGAGCGCCATCGTGCCCACGGTTGGTTTTATTCTCTCAACTTTGTCGTTGTCATACCTTAAAACCATTTGGATAAAATATTATTATGCTGAAAAAAGAAAATAATATATACGAAAAAGCACCGCTTAAGGACGGAACCTTGAGAGGTGCTCTTTCATATGAATTACATTTATATATTATACCCGCATCCTGTTTTTGTCGATAGCCGGGTTGAAAAACAAAAAAGAGGCATTCCCGCGGGATAAAAACCCTTTGGTAGTCCTCTTGTCTTGATATCGTAATTACATATCATCTACAATATTCTGTCAATATGTCTTACAAAATAATTTCTTCAAAACAAGTCTGCAAAAATAAATGGATGGAAGTAACCGAAGATGTTATTCAAAACGATTCGGGTAAGAAGTTTGTTTTCGGCGTAGTTAGGAAACAGCCTTGCGCGCTGATTATTCCTTGGGACGGCCAATACCTAACTTTGGTCGGGCAGGACAGGTATCCGGTTGAATTTTTTTCTTGGGAATTTCCCATGGGACATTTTGAGCCCGACTTGCACGCTGACATGGAAGCGGCGGCGCGCGCTGAATTAAAAGAAGAAACCGGACTTACTGCGGGGAGCATAAAAAAAATCGGGCAATTTTATATCGCGCCCGGACACCATACTCAGGTTTGTCATGTTTATATCGCCCAAGAATTTACGCAGGGAAAGCAAGAACTGTCAGATTCCGAAGAAGGGATGCTAGTGAAAAAAGCAACCTTATGCGAGTTTGAGAAAATGATTAATGACGGGACCATTAAAGACGGTCTCACCTTATCCGCCTATGGCATTATCAAGTCGAATAGTTTGTTAAAATAATTCTGTTGCCAAAATCCAAATAATATGCCAAAATTAAGGAATAAACACCAATTTTATGCCAAACAATTTAGGCCTAACCAAAGAGCAAGCCGGGCAACTAATTGATCAATACATCACGGATAAAATTACCAAACTGCACTTAATAGAAACCCAGGCGATTATGCGCGCTTTGGCCAAGCATTTCAACAAAAACGAGGAGGAGTGGGGGATTATCGGCCTATTGCACGACATTGATTGGGATTTGACTAAAAACAATCCGGCCGAGCACTGCGTTAAAGCCGTGGAAATTTTAAAACAGGCCGGCGCCACTGATTTTTTAATTGAGAACATCATCTCGCACGGCTACAGCCACGCGTCCATTCCGGCCCATCAAGATAAACAGCGTTCCACCAAATTACAGCACGCTTTAGTAGCGGCCGAAACCTTAACCGGCCTAATCATCGCCTCGGCCTTGGTCCAGCCGGAAAAAAAGTTAGCCTGCGTCAGTCCGAAATCGCTCATGAAAAAATTTAAGGCCAAAGCCTTCGCCGCCAAGTGCAACCGGGAATTAATCAAAGAATGCGAGCAGGCGGGGATTGGGTTGGAAGAGTTTTTAAAACTGGGGCTGAAAGCGTTGCAGGAGATAAGCGGAGGGCTAGGGCTTTAATTGTCATTGCGAGCGACCGGAGGGAGCGAAGTCATGGCTATGCCAGATCTGGCGTAGCCAGACAATCTCACGGACAACAATCTTTAAACTAAGCTTGCCATTCGTGAGATTGCTTCGCCGCCTGTGCGGCGGCTCGCAATGACACTTCTATATGAAAATAACAATCAGCGGCTGTATGACTTTCGCCGAGCAAATGCTGGCCGCGCAAAAAGTGTTGCAAGAATTGGGTCACACGGCCTACATACCGGTTGATACTGAGTTGTGCGTAAAAGCGCCGGAGTTAAGCGACAATTTGGAGCACTGCCAAACATATTCAGAGATTGATCTGGACAAGGATCATTTTAATAAAATCGCGGACTCGGACGCGATTCTGGTTTTAAATTATCCCAAAAATAATATTGACGGTTATATCGGCGGCGCCACGCTCATGGAAATCGGCGTGGCCAGGCATTTGGATAAAAAAATTTTTATTCTGCATGAATTGCCGCCCAAAGACGCGCTAAAATACGTTTTGGAAATACAGCTGGCCAAACCCATAATTTTAGAAGGAGATATTAACAATATTATTCAGCACACATTATAAGACGTCCGACGTCCAATTGGACGTCGGACGTCCAAACAGGCATATGACCAAGGTTATGGTCTTCGGCACCTTTGATATTTTACATCCCGGACACCTTAATTTTTTCAAGCAAGCCAAAAAATACGGCGATTATTTGATTGTGGTGGTGGCCAGAGACAGGACTGTCTTGGGCGTTAAAGGCAAACTGCCGCGCCACAGCGAGCGACAAAGATTAAAAGCAGTAAAACAGACTGGTTTAGTTGATATGTCAGTGCTGGGCCGAACAGGGGATAAATATGGTATAATAAAGCAGCATAAGCCGAACATTGTCACTTTAGGCTATGACCAGAGGTTTTTCACAGATGAGTTAAAAGCAAATTTAATAAAATTTGGCTTAAATAAAACAAAAATTGTCAAGTTAAAAGCCTATAAACCGAAAAAATACAAATCATCAATTTTAAAATTCTACCCGGCTTCAGCCGGAGTTAATAACGCCGACTAAAGTCGGGCAGAATAATAAAATGAAAATTACCATCTGTGGCAGCGTTAAATTCGCTGATAAATTCGTGGAAGCGCATGAAAAACTGAAGGCATTGGGGCATGAGCCAATGATGCATGAGTTAATGTTTTCTATCGCCGACGGCTCAGCCCGGGCCATAATGGACAGAGTTAATGAAGATCACGGCAAATTGAAAAGAGAACAAGGTTTTATTAAATGGTGGCACGACTGTATAAAAAACAGCAATGCTGTATTGGTTCTAAATTACGACAAAAACGGGGTTAAAAATTATATCGGCGGCAATACTTTAATGGAAATGGGGTTTGCTCATGTTAATGACAAAAAAATCTTTCTGCTTAACGCTGTGCCTGAAGATGTTTCATACAAAGATGAAATCAAAGCCATGGTCGATGAAGTTTTAAACGGGGATTTAACAAAAATATGCTGACTAAAATTCAAGAAAAACAGATTAGACAATTGGCCAAAAAGATAAACTTAAAATACCTTTATCTTTTCGGCTCCCGGGCTCGCGGCCAGATCAAGCCAGCCAGTGATTTTGATTTTGCCGTAAAGTTTGACAGCGAAATTATTAAAAACACTTTCAGGGCAAAGCTAAAATTAATGTCGGAACTATCAATAATATTAAAGCGAGATGATGTTGACGTGGTTGATTTGGAGCAAGCCGACCCGATACTGGCGTTTAACATTATCAAAGACGGACAAATCATTTACAGCGCCAATGAGCGGGAAAGGATAATGGACAGGGTAAAAATTATGCAAATTTATTATGACCGCCAGTATTATTACAACCGCCATTTTAAGCTGGCCATTGGTCAAATGGCGCACGGCAGATTATAAAATTATATTTATGAGTAATTATAAAGAACTGGTAATCAGGCTGGAAAAATTAAGAGAGTATTTAAAAATCTTAAAAGAGCTAAAGGAAAAATGCGCTTTGGCCGATTTTAAGCGGGACAATGTTTTGCGAGGCGCCTTGGAACGATACCTCCAGCTGTCGGCTGAAGCGGCCATTGATATAGGCGAAATAATAATCAGCGAATTGATGCTGGAAACCCCGATGTCCCATAAAGAAATTTTTGAAATTATGGGCAAAGAAAAAATTATTCCGCCTCTGCTGGCAGTCCGTTTTTGCGATATTGCCAAATTTAGAAATATATTAGTCCATGATTATGTTAAGCTTGATTTGGAAAAAATGTACGATTATCTGCGGAATGATTTGGCTGATTTTAAAAAATACATAATCGCCATTGCTAAATTTATAAAGAAATTCAATTAACAAAAATATGCTGGATATAAAATTTATCAGGGAAAATGAGGAGGCGATAAGGGGGGCGGCGAAAAATAAAAATATTAAACTTGACGTTAATCAATTGCTGGAAATTGACGCTAAGCGCAGGGAACAGCTGTCTAAAATAGAAAAATTAAGGAATCAAAGAAATAGGTTAGCGCTGGCGGGCAAAAGCGGCAAACCGTCCAAAGAGCAGATTGAGCAGGGCAAAACGCTCAAAGAGCAAATTGCGGAACTGGAAAAAGATTTGGCCGTGATTGAAGAAGAATATTTGACTTTAATGGTAAAGGTGCCAACCATTCCTTCGCCTGATACGCCTATAGGTAAAGACGGCGATGATAACGTGGAAATTTTCCGCAATAAGGAAATCCCTGTCTTTGGCTTTAAGCCGAAAAATCATGTGGAGCTGGCCGGTGCGCTAGATTTAATAGATTTTGACAGAGGAACCAAGGTGGCCGGATATCGCGGTTATTACCTTAAAAATGAAGCCTCTCTCCTGGTTATGGCTTTAATGAATTATGCCTTGAATAAAATGGTAACCAAGGGTTATACGCCGATGATGCCGCCGACTCTGATTAAAGAATTCGCTTTGTTCGGCAGCGGTTATTTTAAGGGTTTAACTTACGACGGGAGAGTGGATGAAATTTACCAGGTGGCCATTTCCGATAAAGAAGCCGACGGAACGGTCAGCAGAGACAAAAAATTCTTAGTCGGTACGGCCGAGCCGTCGCTATTAGCTTATTATTCCAATGAGATCTTAAAAGAAGCGGATCTGCCAATCAAACTCTGCGGCTTCAGTCCTTGCTATAGAAGCGAGATCGGCAGCTACGGCAAGGATACTAAAGGGCTTTACCGCGTCCACGAATTTTTCAAAGTGGAGCAGGTGATAATTTGCCGCGCCGACATTGAT
>JAUSGE010000018.1 GCA_030649205.1 bacterium | reverse complement strand
TCCATTATCGGTTTTTTAACCACCGCGGCCGTGGTAATGTTAAATTCCGCCAGAGTTAAAGGCAGAGACGCAAGGCGGGTAGCGGATATGAAAGTTATTCAGACCGCGCTCGCACTTTACGCCGATGATCATGGGGGAACTTATTTTAGCACTGGCGGCTCACTTGTTTGTCTGGGCGTTCCCTCAACTGAGCAGTGCTGGGGTGGTCCGTTAGGTGATGATGCTTTAAATACCGCCCTGCAACCCTATTTGAAAAATATACCTAAAGATCCTCTTTATGGTAGTAGAATTTACGGAACTTATACCTATCGGTCACCTGGGAAATATTGGCTGCCTGCTCCGGTTAATGCCGTAACCGGCTCCTATTCAATTTCTTTTGAAACCGACAAATTTCCCAACAATGATGTCGACTGCTTGAATTGGAAATGGGCAGCTTGGGATGAAAACCCGCCAGGTCCTCACTGTCCGGCGGGCGGTTCTTGCCGTCAATGCGGTTACTTGAGCCAGTAAAATTTTAGTCAATAAATTATTCAAATAATTATGCCAAAAATAAAAAATATCACAGCGCGGGAAATTTTGGATTCGCGCGGCCATCCCACAATTGAAACTTGTGTCTGGCTGGACAATGGAACGCGCGCCAAAGCCAGCGTGCCGTCGGGCGCGTCCACCGGCATCCACGAAGCCGTGGAATTGCGCGATGGCGACGCCAAAAGGTATGATGGCCTGGGAGTTTTACAGGCCATCAAAAATGTAGAGAAAAAAATTGCACCTAAATTAGTTGGAGAAGAAATTACCGTGCAGGAAAAGATTGACCAGGCCATGATCAAGCTGGACGGCACAAAAAATAAAAGCCAGCTGGGAGCGAACGCGATTTTGTCCGTGTCGCTCGCCTGCGCGCGCGCCGGCGCGCTGGCAATGGGCGAAGAACTGTATAAATATATTAGCAAGTGTTACGGGTTGCGAGCTACGGGTTATGAGCTTCCCACTCCTTGTTTCAATATTTTTAACGGCGGCAAGCACGCGGACACAAATTTGGATTTTCAGGAATTTATGATCATACCAGTTTTGGCAGCCAGCTTTAAGGAAAAAGTCAGAATGGGCGCGGAAATTTTTCATGTGCTGGGGCAAATTTTGAAGCAGGCCGGCTACGACACTGACGTGGGCAATGAAGGCGGCTACGCGCCGGACATAAATTCCAGCATTCAGGCGATTGAGCTGATTATGGCCGCGATCATTAAGGCTGGTTATAAGCCCGGAGCGGAAGCCGCATTAGGCATAGACGTGGGCTCGTCCCAGCTATATAATAAGCAAGACGGAAAATATATTTTTAAATTGGACCGCGCCAGTTTTACTTCAGCTACGCTGTCCGGCTTGTATCATGAATGGTTTAGAAAATATCCGATCATCTACCTGGAAGACGGGCTGGCCGAAGACGATTGGGACGGCTGGCAAAAATTAAACAAGGAATTGGGCCGCGACATAATGCTGGTCGGCGACGATCTGTTTGTTACCAGTTTGGATCGCTTGCGCCAAGGACTTAAAGAGCAGGCGGCCAATGCCATCATCATCAAGCCCAATCAGGTCGGAACTTTGACTGAAACCATCGCCTGCGTTAAACTGGCAAAACAGCATAATTATAAAATAATCGTGTCGCATCGGAGCGGCGAAACTTCCGATGACTTTATCGCGGATTTGGCCGTGGCTGTCGGCGCGGATTATATTAAGGCCGGTTCGCTGTCGCGCGGCGAGAGAGTGGCGAAGTATAATCGGTTGATGGAGATTGAAGAAAATTTAAAATGAAAAAAAAAATTGATAAAAATAATATTCTTCCCCTGATCCTCGTCATCCTGGACGGCTGGGGGATTGCCAAGCCGAATCAAGGCAACGCCATAACTTTGGCTAAGACCCCGATTATGGATGGCCTAATGAAAAAATATCCTCATACCGAACTGGGCGCGGCCGGCAAGTTTGTGGGCTTGCCGCCGACGCAAACCGGCAACTCCGAAGCCGGCCACATGAACATCGGCGCCGGGCGGACGGTTGAGCAAGACGCGGTCATAATTTCCCGGAGCATTAATGATGGCACATTTTTTAAGAACGCCAGCTTCGTAGAAGCTGTCCGCCACGTCAATAAAAATAAGTCCAGCCTGCATCTGATGGGCATGATTTCCAATGGCATGAGCGCGCATAGCGACCCGGATCATCTTTTGGCCTTGCTGGCTTTTTTAGAGGCAAATAAAATAAAAGAAGTTTATTTGCATTTATTTACCGATGGGCGGGATTCACCAAAATACGCCTCGTTAAAATTAATTGTGGATATTCAAAAAGCTTTTAAGAATGGCGAAACTATCGCTACCGTCATGGGCAGATTTTATGCCATGGACAGGACTAAAACTTGGGACAGAACCGAAAAGGCTTATAATGCCTTAGTTAATGGTATTGGTAAAAAAGCCATAAGCGCCCAGGCCGCGATTACTGAAAGTTATAATCGGGGCGAAAACGATGAATTTATTGAGCCGTATATCATTACCAAAAACGGCAAACCGTTGCCAAGAATAGCTTCGGGCGATAGCGTAATATTTTTTAATTTAAGGTCTGACCGAGCCAGGCAATTAGCCAAAGTTTTTGTGCAAAAAGATTTTTGTAAGCTTAATACATCATGTTTTGACAGAAAAAAATTCCTTAAAGATTTGTTATTTGTGGCCATGACTGATTTTGGCCCCGACCTAGAAGGGATTTTAACGGCTTTTCCTTCCGGTGATTTAAAACAAACTCTGCCCATGCAATTGGCGAATTTAAAACAGCTCTATATCGCTGAAACGGAAAAATACGCTCATGTCACCTACTTTTTTAACGGTGGTTATGCCCAGCCGATTGCCGGCGAGGCCAGGCTGGCTATTCCTTCGCCTGACGTAAAATCGTATGACATTACTCCGGCTATGAGTTCGGGCGGTTTAACCAAAGAAATATTAAATAATTTAGCTAAAAGAAAATATGATTTTACGGTTTTAAATTT
>JAUSGE010000017.1 GCA_030649205.1 bacterium | reverse complement strand
TTTCCGCAATAAGGAAATCCCTGTCTTTGGCTTTAAGCCGAAAAATCATGTGGAGCTGGCCGGTGCGCTAGATTTAATAGATTTTGACAGAGGAACCAAGGTGGCCGGATATCGCGGCTATTATCTTAAAAACGAAGCCTCTCTCCTGGTAATGGCTTTAATGAATTATGCCTTGAATAAAATGGTTGCCAAGGGCTATACGCCAATGATGCCGCCGACTTTAGTGAAAGAATTCGCTTTGTTCGGCAGCGGTTATTTCAAAGGCTTGAATTATGATGGGGGAGTCGATGAGATTTACCAAGTAGCCACTTCCGATAAAGAAGTTGACGGTACGGTCAGCAAGGATAGAAAATTCTTAGTCGGCACGGCCGAGCCGTCGCTATTAGCTTATTATTCCAACGAAATCTTAAAAGAAGCGGATCTGCCGATCAAACTCTGCGGCTTCAGCCCCTGCTACAGGAGCGAAATCGGCAGCTACGGCAAAGACGCCAAAGGCCTTTATCGCGTGCATGAATTTTTTAAAGTGGAGCAGGTGATAATTTGCCGCGCCGATATCGATGAGGCCAATAAACTGCAGGAGGAGATGATAAATATTTCCCAAGAGATTCATGAAGAATTGGGCTTTACCTACCGCCTTCTACAAATTTGCACCGGCGACATGAGCGCCGGCAAGTACAGATCAGTTGATATAGAAACTTGGCTGCCTGGTTCAAAGCGCTGGGCCGAAACCGGTTCGGCTAGTAATTTTTTAGACTGGCAGGCCAGGCGACTTAACGTCAGATACGTGGAGAAAAACGGCGCTAAAAAGCACGTCTATATGCTCAACAATACCGCTCTGCCTTCACCCCGTCCTCTTATCGCCATCCTGGAAAATTACCAGCAAGCTGACGGTTCAATCGCGATCCCGAAAGTTTTGCAAAAATATCTGCCCGGAGAGTTAAAGATAATAAAGAGATAATTTCGGATTTAATACGCCAAGCGCTGGCTTTGGGAAATTATTTTTATCGCGCATACGAAATTGTAGCGATTTTTTCTAAAATACTTTTTAGAAAAAATCGCCCAAATTTCGTCTTAAGCAGGAAAAATAATTTCCCAAAGCCAGCGCTTAACCTAAACATGCTTAAAAAAAACATCATCATTAATAATTTAAGCGCGACCTATTACCAAAGCGATGACTTTCAAATCCAGAGTCCGTTAGTCTTCCTGCACGGCTGGCAGTCCGAAGCCAGGCACTTAAATAACATTTTAAGCAACTGCCGCAATCTCATCGCTTTAGACCTTCCCGGTTTCGGCCAAAGCCAGCCGCCCAAAGAAGCCTGGGGCATCGCGGATTATGCTGAATTTTTAAAAAACTTTTTAAGCAAGCTGTATGTCAATGACCCAATATTAATCGGCCATTCGTTCGGCGGCAGTATTATCATTAAATACGCGGCGCTCGGACATGGGGCCAAAAAAATAATTTTAATTGACAGTTCGGGTATTAGAAAAAAAACCCTGAAAAAATCATTATACAATATCCTGGCTAAAACTTTTAAATTAGGCTTTGCCCTGCCCGGCCTGAATAAATTCACCGGCGCGGCCAGAAAAAAATTTTATAAAAAAATCGGCTCGTTAGACTATGTTAACACCGGCGGGCTTAAAAAAACCTACCAAAAAATTATCAGCGAAGATTTATCTGCTGACCTGACAAAAATTTCAATGCCTACGGAAATTATCTGGGGAGAAGACGATCGCGAGGTTCCGCTCTCTGACGCGCGCGCCATGAATAATTTAATAAAACATTCGCGGCTTCACGTCATCAAACAGGCCGGACACTGGCCGTTTCTGGACAAAAAAGATGAATTTAACAAACTATTTATTCAACTAATTTAATGCTGTTAAAAAAATTATTACATATATTGCAAAATCTGAATTATGAAAACTATCCGTTTCTTAAATACGCCTATTCGCGCCCGGCTTGGTGGAAGCTGGAAAACAGGGGACGGCTAATTTGGACGCCAAAAAGCAAAGCTTTATATTCATTAAGTTTGATTTTAGTTTTAGTAACTCTGGCAATTAGCTGGTATGAATTTAAATTATTTATAATTGCAATTATATTTATTACTGTTATCTTATTGCCTTTTTATTTAATTTTAGCCAACATAATACTTAAACCATTGGATTATTTTTTAAAAAACAGTATTATTAAAAAAGGCGGGAGAATTTTAGATGATTTGCCAATAACAGTTATCGGCATAGCCGGCAGTTACGGAAAAACCAGCGCTAAAGAAATTTTAAAAACAATATTAGGCGAAAAATATTCGGTAATCGCCACTCCGGAGAACGTCAATACGGACATCGGCATCGCGGAATTTATTGTTCAGCGTAAAAAAGAATTGGCCGAGGCGAAAATATTTATCGTGGAAATGGGCGCCTACCGGACAGGGGAGATAGCTAAAATTTGCCGGCTGGTTTCGCCCGATTATTCAATCTTAACCGGCATCAACGAAGCGCATCTGGAAAAATTCGGCCGGCTGGAAAATACCATTAGCGCCAAATTTGAACTGCCGCTTAATACCAAAAATTTCAGTTTGCTTAACTTTAACGACGCTAATGTAAAAAATAATTGCGGAAAATTTCCTCTGGAAAATTTCGCCGGCGCTGACAGCGCCCAGGCCGCCAATATCAAATTTTTAAATAATTTCGCCGGCCTGGAATTTGAATACCATGGCTTAAAATTTTCCACCAGCCTGCTAGCCGGGCATAATATTGATTTAATCATACTGGCTTATGAATTGGCTAAAAGATTAGGCTTAACGGACGAACAGATTGTTCGGGCGGTAAAAAAAATTAAGCCAATCAAACACCGGCTTCAGCCGATTCATAATCATGCCGCCGGTATTTGGATAATTGATGATAGCTATAACGGCAACGCGGCCGGCTTTAAGAGCGGCCTGGAAGTGCTGTCTCGGGCGGCGGGCAGAAAAATCGCGCTCACTCCGGGTTTGGTTGAACAGGGCGAAAAAACAGCCGCTATCCATGAACAAATCGGCAAGCTTTACTCCGCCGCCGCTGACCTGGTTTTACTGGTTGATAATCGCTCCAGCCGCCATCTGCTAAGCGCTCTAAAGCAAGAAAAATTTAATAATTACCGAGTTTACGCCAGCGCCAAGGAGGCCCACGATGATTTAAAAAATATTCTGCGGCCCGGCGACACGATAATTTTTCAAAACGACTGGCCGGACGCTTACTTTTAATTTTAAAATTAATATAATCCTCATATGCAAACAATCGGCGTATTTTTCGGCGGCAAAAGCCCGGAACACGACGTTTCCATTATTACCGGCGAATTTATAATTTCCGGATTGAAAAAATTAGGCTACGGCGTCATGCCCATCTATATCAGCAAAACGGGGGAGTGGCATATAAGCCAGGAGCTGTCCAGCTTAAAATTTTTTCACGCCGAAAACTTTCATGAAAAATTAAAAAAAATCGCGAGCTACCGGCTGGATTTGAAAAACTCCTCCGGCAAACTGGTTTTTAAAGCCAAGGCTCTGCTGGCTCAAGACATCACTATTGATTTGGCCTTTCCCGCGTTTCACGGACAAAACGGCGAAGACGGCACCATCCAGGGCTTATTTGAAATGTTTAATATTCCCTACGTCGGCTGCGATGTGGCCGCTTCGGCGGTAGCCATGGATAAAATATTGACTAAATTACTTTATATTAGCCATAATATTCCGACTACGGAGTTTGTTTTTTTTGATAAAACCGACTGGGAAAAAAGCCGGGCCGATGTTCTGGAAAATATCGCCCAAGCCCTGACTTATCCCTTGTTTGTCAAACCCGCCCGCTTGGGCTCATCAATCGGCATAGCCAAAGCCGCGGACGAACGCGAGCTGGAATTTGCCATTTCAGCGGCGCTTCATTATGACCAAAGAATTTTGGTGGAAAACGGAGTTAACAATCTAATGGACATTACCTGCGCGGTTATGGGCAATGATGAATTGACCGCTTCGGAGCTTCAAGAATCAAATTTTTCCAAAGATTTTTTCAGCTACGATGATAAATATATCAATGACGGCGGAGCCCAGCTGGGCGAGGCGCAAAAAAATATAATCATTCCCGCCGGCTTGGACGAAAATACGACCGAAGAGATAAAAAAATTGGCGAAAAAAATTTACAAATTGGCCGGTTTGAGCGGCATTTCCAGAATTGATTTTCTATACGACAAGTCTGCGCGGCTGGCTTACGCCAACGAAATCAATACTTTGCCCGGCACCTTATATCATCACCTGTGGAAAGCTTCAGGCGTGGAATTTCCAGACTTGCTCGCGCGCCTGATTCGCTATGCCGAAGAAAAACATCAAAGCAAAAACGAGCTGACGACGACCTTTGAGTCAGACATTTTAAAAAACACCAAATCGCTTAAGCTGCAACAGTCAAACAAACTTTAGCCATATGCTGCCCAAGAGAAATCATTATAATAAAATCAAACGATTAGGCGCCGGTGGAGGAAAATTTTTTTATTCAAAAAAAACTTATAAAAATCCTTTCTTTCAGCGCCGAAAAATTTCCGGACAGGGGAGAGGGCGCCGGCTTTCGCCAAAACTTAGGCTGGCGCTCATCGCCGGAACGGCTGCCGTTATCGTCATCGCCTGGCTGTTGTTTTTTTCCAGCTTATTTAAAATCAATGGCATTGAGGTGAGCGGGGCGCCGGACGGCCCAGCCAATGAGGTCAAATCCATCGCCGGCGCGATAGCGGCCGACAAATTTTTTGGCAGAAACAATTTACTGTTATTCGGCAAAGGCCGGCTGAGCGCGGCCTTGAATGAAAAATATTATTTGCAGAATCTGACGATTAAAAAAAGCTGGCCGCATACTTTAAAAATATATTTGCGGGAGCGTCAGCCGGCCGCGATTTGGCTTGAGGACGGTAAATATTTTCAAATTGACGGCCAGGGAGATATCATTAGCCAGGTTGATCCTTTGAATATCAATCGGCAGAGCCTGCCGCTGATAGAAAATTTAGCCGGCTCTAAAATAGTCGGCCGCAAAACTAACGCTGAACAACCGTCAATTGACTGCGCGATCGGCTTATTTAACGAATTTAAAGGCCTAAAGCATGGCTTTGAAGCTGAAAAATTCATAATTGATCATGAGATCAGGACGGTTAAAATGGCCATTTTGGACGGCCCTAGAATATATTTTAGGGCCGGTAATGACACAGCTGAACAGGCGGCCAGGCTTGACCTAATTATCAAAGAAAAACTCAAAAATGACTTTAGGGCCAAAACATACATTGATTTAAGATTCGGCGGAAATGTTTATATAAAATAAATTTTATAATTTAATAATTAAATATATGGAAAAAGTTTTTAAAACTTTATTCGTTTTAGGAATAATTGTTTTCTGCCTGCTGATTATCGGCTTGTTTTTGTTGTTTTTAAAATTACTGCTATTATTTACGCCGCAAATCAATCTCTTTGGCATGGCTATACAATAAACCGCCAAGATGATATAATACGTTCATTAATCTATATTATGCGAAGTTAAGGTTATATTCTGCCCGGCATCAGCCGGAGTTATTAATTTACTATTATGCCATATGCCAACAAGCCAATCACCGGCTATCTAACTGACTTTCTGGACTATTTGGAAATTGAAAAAGGGCTGTCAAGCAAAACTCAGGAAAACTATCAAAGATTTTTAAAAAAATTTTTTAACTGGCTGGCGGACAATAAGCTGGAGTCTCTCTCCCCCGCCCGCCTCACGGTTGATCAGGTTTGGCTATACCGAGTCTATTTATCGCGGCATATAAATCCAAGGAATAAAAAATCGCTGAAAAAAACCACGCAGAATTATTACTTAATCGCTCTGCGCTCTTTATTGGAATTTTTTATTGAAAAAAAAATCAGCTCCCTCTCCCCTTCTCAAATCAAACTGGCCAAGGACAAGTCCGACAAAGAAATAAAATTTTTAAATTTAAGCCAGATTGAAAAATTGCTGCTGGCGCCGGAGACGGAAAAAATTATCGGCTTAAGGGACCGGGCCATTATGGAAACTTTATTTTCCACCGGCCTGCGGGTGGCGGAATTAACCAGCTTAAACCGCGAACAAATTATAATAACCGGCGCGGTTAACGATCTGGAAATTTCCATCATGGGTAAAGGCGATAAAATCAGAACCGTGTATTTTTCCGAGCGAGCCGTCGTATGGCTAAAAAAATATTTGGCTAAGCGCGCTGATTTTGACCCGGCGTTATTTATAAATTATAAGCCGGGCGCGGCCGGTAGGGATAAACCCAGGCGGCTGACCACCAAGAGCGTAGAAGACATTGTCAAAAAATATATAAAAATAGCGGGTCTGCCGGTGATGGCGACTCCGCATACTTTAAGGCACTCCTACGCCACGGACTTATTGACTCAAGGCGTTGATTTAAGAATAGTACAGGAATTTTTGGGACACAAAAATATAGTTACCACGCAAATTTATACTCATGTGACCAATAAACAGCTCCGCGACATCCACAAAAAATTTCATGGCGGCAAATTTCTTAAAAATAATTAATTCTAGCCCCTGCTAATTATCGAGAAAATTGAATATTCAATTTTTTTTCTAAAACCTCAACTCTTTTTTGCAGCTCTACCACCTCAAAACGATAGGCCACATTATCCAGCCGCAATTTTATATCCTCGTGGCCTTTTTCCAAAGAACCTAACTTTTCATCCATCCGATCAAACCGCTTGTCAACCTGCTCAAACCGCTTGTCAACTCCATCAAAGCCGGCCTTAACAATGGCGGCCAATTCATCAATTTTTTCATCCACTTTTTTTAGCAGAATTCCATTGTTGTCTTTAAATTTTTCATCTATTTTTTTGCTCAAAACTTCATTGTTGTCTTCAAACAATTGTTTAATTTGTTGTAAGTCTTGTTGTTGCATATTTTTTAAGTAAAATTTCTATGTTCACATTATAGCGCAAATATATTTGCCGTCAAACTCACAACTTAATATTTATCCGCTTTTAACGCTCAAACCCTCCGGTCACCCAGTCAAATTCGCCCTGCCAGTTTCTGCTTGGGCATCTCCAACCAGGACTGCTCGGCGCTGGATTGCCGCTGGTTTCCAAATCGTTTATGCCCAAAACATAATATGCTCCCTTGCTGGCGTCGCAACCGTAATCGCCGACGCTATAACGGTAATAACGATAATTACCGCAATCATAATTTGTTATGGGATCTATAATATCCTTGCCTAAAAGCTTCTCGGTAATTAAGGGGTGAATAAACCCGGTGCCATTGCCAGAAGCATCCCAACCGCCACAACCGGCAAAATCAGAATCAGGGAATCTATTATACGTGTCATAATATAATCCTAGGGCAGTTTGAATTTGCTTAAAATCAGCCAGCCGTCTCGCATCTCTGGCTTTTTTTCTGGCGCTGTCTAACATGACAACAGCCGTAGTTGTTAAAAACCCGATGATGGAAATTACCACCAAGAGTTCAATCAATGTAAACCCCCGCTTGCCCTGCAAGCTCACACCAAATTTTGGTGTGGGGGTAAAGCCGGTTAGTTTTGGATTATTATTTTTCATTTCAATATCTAAATAAATTTTACCATCCGCTGCAAGATCCCGCTCCAATGCAATACCCTTTATATAAATCATCGCAGCCGCCATTATTATTATAAAACCCTCCATCCAGATCATTCTGCAAAACAGCATTATTGGTCTCTAAGTAAGCCGCCAATCTATAACTCTGGCCATTGGAACAACCAGCGGGCCATGCGTAATAATACGTTGGATCGCTATCGCTCAACGTCGCGGGATCATCCAGAGGATCTTGCGGTACTTTAGATATTAATGATTTAAACCCTGGTGTAGCTATCCCACATACCGCTCCCGTTTCTAAACAAGCAGAAAAAAGTTGCCAATGGCCATCCCAATACTGATGGCCGCCGGTAACAGGATACTGGCCATACTGATCATAAAATAATTCCAACGCGGTTTGAATTTGTTTTAGATCAGAAATCCTTCTCGCGTCCCTAGCCTTCATTCGAGCTGAATTAAGCATTACCACGGCCGCGGTCGTTAAAAACCCGATGATGCTGATGACCACTAATAGTTCAATTAGAGTAAACCCCCGCTTGCCCTGCAAGCTCACACCAAATTTTGGTGTGGGGGTAAAGCCGGTTAGTTTTGGATTATTATTTTTCATTTTATCTGATTATTAGCATGCAATAATAATCGCTGCCAATTCCACTACCCGCTCCCCAGTTTCCCACACTTCCATTGGCGCAATCTTGGGCGGTGGGATTGGATTTTTCAATTCCCCAATGTAAGGTAGCATAGGCGCCGCCAGTATCAGCACCTACACGATACATGTAGGCGTCGCCGTATTTAGCGGTATTATTTAAGGGGTCGTCGGGAATTTTACCTATATACTTTGGAGAAAGAAAACTGTCTAATGCAGTGTTTCCATGATATTCACCATTCCAGCATGTGCCGGCGTCGCCGTGACCCAAACAACACCAGCCATTTAAACACCCGGTGGTTGCCGGATAACTATTATTATCATCAAAATATAATTGAAGCACGGTAGACAGTTGCTTAATTTCAGCAATACGTTTCCCATCCCTAGCCTTGATCCTGGCAGAATTTAATAATACCACCGCCGTGGTCGCTAAAAACCCGATGATGCTGATAACTACTAAGAGTTCAATTAAAGTAAAACCTTTTTGATTTAATTCAGATCGCATCTTTTATAATATAAATTATTTTGTAGCGCAATTTCCGCCAACGGTAATAACGCCATCACTGCCCGAGCCATAATGAAAAACCTGACCATTACAAGCTGTAACGCCATCAAGATTCTGCATTGAACTAGTTTTATCTTCCAGCCCGAAAACTATCATATACCATTGTCCTGCGCCTCCATAGCCGTTGGCAAAATAAAAGTAAGTTCCTCCGCCAGTCGGCGCCCAATTCGGGCTACTGGCCGGTTTGGGGTCAACCGGATCTTGATTGATAAAAGTTCCTAGATTAGTAGCTCCATTTCTAATCCAATGGCCGCCTGACATGCTCTCAATGCTATTGCACCATCCCGTGTTCGGCGAGTTAGCGTTGCAACCGCCCGACGTTGGATAGGCGTTATTTTGATCATAATATAAATCAAGTGCCTTTTGAACTTGTTTTATATCCACAATCCTTTTAGCGTCCCTGGCTTTTTTTCTGGCACTGTCCAGCATTACCACGGCCGCGGTGGTTAAAAACCCGATGATGCTGATCACCACCAATAGTTCAATTAAGGTAAAACCTAGGCGATTGTTTTTTTTCATAAAACTTAACAGTATGCTTAAAATTTATTGCAACTGATAAGCGCAATGGTAGTTTTCGGCGCATGGGACGGCTGTGCCGCAACAAGAGAAATATCCTAAATTTCCACAATCAGCGGAATCGGAGGAGGGATTTCCCCCTTTGTCAGGCAGCCAGATTAGAAATGGCCCTTTGGGATATGACGAACCAATACAATGCCAGGCAGTATTTGCGGCGGCATCGGCGTATATATAGACATTTCCCCTAACGCGCTGTCCATATAGCGGATCAAACGGGATTTTTATGTATGGCGCGAGAGCGGTGTTTAAACTATCACTGCCGGAAACAGTCCCTGTCCAGCAGGTTTGAGAACTAGCTAGCCCCAAGCATTTGCCAATTCCGCCGGATGAAGGATAAGAGTTATTGCTATCATAGTACATTTGTATTGCCTTGCTAATTTGTTTTATGTCAGCCAGCCGCTTAGCATCTCTGGCCTTGCTTCTGGCTGAATTTAACAGCACTACCGCCGCGGTCGTTAAGAACCCGATGATGCTGATGACCACCAGCAGTTCTATCAGGGTAAAACCATGCCGCCTATTTATTATATGAAGCTTAGTCATAAAAAATATTCTAACACCTTCCGCTTGGCTCCATAGTGGCGTCAGCCCTATGGAG
>JAUSGE010000050.1 GCA_030649205.1 bacterium | reverse complement strand
ACAATCGGCCGGTCAAACTTTTAGACTACCGAACGCCAAACGAGGCGTTTGAACTGGAAATGAACAAATTAAATTCAAAATTATGAATCAAATATCTATAAATTTTATCCACAGGGTTGCACTTGCAAATTGAATGTGGCTATCCTAATTTTTAAAAATTAAAAATTCAAGCATTATTTAAAAATTACAAAATTAAAAATTCAAAAATTATTTTGTAAGCTCTCTAAATGCCTGCTCCAGGTTGCCATAAGCATTTACCAGCTCGGACGGAGCGCCCTGGCCGGCAATCCGGCCATTATTAATGATTATTACCCGATCGCAGGTGGCGCTGACTTCGCTTAAAATATGCGTGGAAAAAATAACGGTTTTTTCTCGGCCGATATTTTTAATCAAGTCGCGGATTTCCACGATCTGGTTCGGATCCAGGCCGGTGGTTGGTTCATCCAAAATCAATATATCCGGCTGATGCATAATCGCTTGGGCCAAGCCGACTCGCTGGCGAAAACCCTTGGATAATTCTTCAATCGGCGAACGCCAGACTTTGGCCAGGCCGCAAGTGGCTGCCACTTCCTTCAGCCTCGGCTTAATCTGGCTTTTGGCCAGCCCCCTAATTTCCGCTATAAATTTCAAATATTCAACCACTTTCATGTCTTCGTAAAGCGGCACGGTTTCCGGCAAGTAGCCGATTTTTTTTCTGGACGCCAGCGAGTTAGCGGCAGTGTCAATGCCATCAATCAGCACGCTGCCGGAAGTGGCCGGCCAAAAAGAAGTGATAATTTTCATGGTAGTGGTTTTGCCGGCGCCGTTCGGACCCAAAAAACCCAAGATTTCACCCCGAGCCGCGGAAAAACTTAAATTGTCCAAAACCAGCCTGCCGCCGAATTTTTTGGTCAAATTCTTTATTTCAATCATAATATTTACTTAAACTCGTCCAGCGTGGCAGTTAAAATAATAAACCGACCGTCTCTAAAAACTTTTAAGCCGATTTTATTGCCTGGGCTGTACCTCTGCACCACTGACAATAAGGTAGTCCGGCCCTCCAGTTTAATGCCATTAATTTCCGTAATAATATCGCCTTCGGACAAACCGGCTTTAGCCGCCGGCGAGTTAGGCAGAATTGAACGAGTGCCGTCGGTATTCACCGTTATCCAGGCGCCGCTGCTTTTGGATAGCTTATTCTCATCCACCAATTCGGGGGTAATCATGGCGTATTTAATGCCAAGCCGGGGGCGAACTATCCGGCCGATTTCCTTAACGCTTCTAACTACCTGCTTAGCGTCATTAATTGGCAAGGCAAAACCGATGGCTGAAGCCGATTGGTCAAGCGCCACGTTAATGCCCACGATGCTGCCGTTCAGATCAATCAGCGGGCCGCCGGAATTTCCCGGATTTATTTCCGCGTCTATTTGAATGACGTTATCTAGGGCTTCGGCCGTCGCGCCGGTTTGATCCGAAGCTTCAATGCTCCGGCCCAAACCGCTCACTATGCCTTTAGTCACGCTATTTTGATATCTGCCTAAAGCGTTGCCGATGGCAATAACCGTAGCGCCAAGCTGCAGCTTGTCGCTATCGCCCAGCTGTACGAAAGGCAGATTTTTATCTGAAATTTTTAATACCGCCAGATCGTTAATCGGGTCCTTGCCAACCAGCTGGGCGTCGTATCGCTTGCCGGAATTTAATAAAATTTTATACTGGCCGGTTTTCTCATTGGCCGCGTTGACAACGTGTTTATTGGTCAAGATCAAGCCGTCGGCCGAAATTAAAAATCCCGTGCCCGAGCCCTTTTGCGCGAGATCGGTCTTCTTCGTTTGCTCGCCCGTGTCCAAATTCACGATAGTTGTAGTCCGCTGATCCATGATAATTACGTTCACTACCGCGGGGATAGCTTTTTTAATCGCCCGAATGGCGGCTTCCTGGTCGTCAAGCCTCAAATCAACCGCGGTGGCGCTTTCCGGTTTAGGCAGATAAAAATTAGCGGTCAAACCGCCGCTGAAACCAGTTAAAAGCAATAAGCTGATTATTAAATATTTTTTGAACCGCATAAATTTATTATTATGTATTATATTATAACTCAAAAAATAATCCATGACAACCTTTACAAAAAACGCAAAATATTTTATTATAATTATATTCCCGAACTTTCGGGACTTTATTTATAATTCGCCCTAATTCGCTCGGGGATCGTCCAATGGTAAGACAGCGGCCTTTGAAGCCGTTAATCCAGGTTCGAATCCTGGTCCCCGAACATACTTATCCTTATGCCAGATTCAACTAAAATAAACCTGCCGCTCTTAAGCAGCTCCCTCTATGTCGCAACGCAGATTTTTGCCAACATTCTTTCAACCAAAATCGCGGTTTTGCCGATTATCAATTTATCCATTGACGGCGGCACGGTAATTTATCCGCTGACTTTTACTCTGCGCGACTTCGTCCATAAAGCTTTGGGCAAAAAAAACGCCCGGCAGATAGTAATTATCGCCGCCGGCTTAAACGTTTTAATGTTCGCCTTGTTCTGGCTGGTCGGTAAAATGGCGCCCGACCCGAGCTGGCAATTGCAAAAAGCCTATGAGCAAATATTACTGCCGGTGGGACGAATCGTTTTGGCCAGCCTCATCGCCCAGGTAGTTTCCGAATTGGTTGATACGGAAATTTTCAGCGTGATCTATAAAAAAATCGGCGATTTATCCGCCAGCTTTCTTTCCAACCTCATAAGCTTGCTCCTGGACAGCGTAATTTTCGGCCTGATCGCTTTCTTAGGCAGCCTGCCCTTGGCGACGGTGATGCAAATAATTATCGCCAATATTATAGTTAAATTTGTTATTAGCGCCTTGAGCACTCCCTTCATTAAATTAATGCCCCGGCTGGTGGAATTCACGGAGATCTAAATTATGATTTTTTCTTTCGCGCAAATTTTCAGCTGGCTGATCAGTTATAAATATTTAATTCTCTTTCCCATTACCGTGGTTGAAGGCCCGATCATCACCATTATCGCCGGTTTTCTTTCCTCATTGGGAATTTTCAATCTCTTGATCGCCTATCTGGTGGTGTTGGCCGGCGACTTGGCCGGCGACAGCCTGTATTACGCCATCGGCCGCTGGGGACGGGAGAAATTTATCGCTAAATGGGGAAAATACATCGGCCTGAACATCGGCCGGGTCGTCAGAATGGAAGAGCAATTTAAAAAACGCGGCCAATCTATTTTAATTTGGGGAAAAATCTCCCATGTTTTCGGCTCCATAATTTTAGTTTCCGCCGGCATCGTTAAAGTAAAATACCGCGATTTCCTGTTTTTTAATTTTCTGGCTACCTTGCCCAAATCCGCGATTTTCATTTTAATCGGCTTTTATTTCGGCCAGGCCTACGCCCGCATTTACAAATATTTTGATTGGACCGTTTTAATCATGTTCAGTTTGGGAATCGCTTCTATCATTGTCTATCTGATAATCAAGAAATACGCTGATAAAACTTATCAAATTGACTGATTCTATTTTATTATTTCTACCCTGCTTTGGCAGGCTCTTAATAAGACTCGCTTAAAGCCAGCTTCACAAATAACAGCTGACTGAAGTCAGGTAGAATAATAAATTATTATATGGTTCATATATTTATCTTGGCCGCCGCTATCCCCCTCTTTATCTCAATTTCGGCGCATTATCTGGTATTTCACACGCTGGTAATTTTCCTTAAAATTACCAACCCGTCTCAGCTTGTCATACTTAAAATCATTTTTGCCGCTTTATCGGCCAGCTTTATCATCGCCTCTATTTTAATCAGCTATTTTTCTAACTTCTTAGTTAGAATTTTTTATATCATTTCAAGCGTTTGGCTGGGCGCGCTGTTTTATCTGTTCTTGGCCTGCCTGTCAATCTATTTGATTTTATTTATAAGCCAGCAGTTCTCTCTGTCTGTCAGCCCCAAAATTATGACCATCAGCCTGCTTTCAGCCGCGGCCATAATTGCCGGCTATGGTTTACTGCAGGCGCGCAATATCAAAATAAAAACCTTAGATCTTGCTTTGCCCAATCTGCCCCTGGAGTGGCGGGGTAAGACCGCGATCTACTTAAGCGACCTGCATCTGGGGCAAGTTGATAATAATGTATTCGCGGCTCGCCTAGCCAAGTTGATTGAAGGCCAACAGCCCGATTTACTGCTGATCGGCGGGGATTTTTACGACGGCCAAACTAATTTTGATCTAACAGCCCTGGCCAGCGAATTTGCCGTGATCAAAGCGCCCCTAGGCAAATATTTTGTTACCGGCAACCATGAAGAATTCGGCGATAATGGCAAATTCGTTTCCGCTTTGACAAACGCCGGCATAATATTTTTAAATAACCGGCTGGTGAACATTAATGGCCTGCAGTTGATCGGCGTTGACTACCGGACCGCTTACAGCCGGAAGAATTTCTCGGAAATTTTAAAAAATTTAAACATTAACAAAAACGCGCCCAGCTTGCTGCTTAGGCACGTGCCTGATAAAATCGACATCGCCGCCGCCAACGGCATTTCCTTAATGCTTTGCGGCCATGCCCATAAGGGCCAGCTTTTCCCGGTCCAGTTTATAGACAGATTGATCTACGGCAAATATTATTACGGCTTAAATAAAACCGGCGCCACTCAAGTTTATACCACTTCTGGCGCCGGCACCTGGGGTCCGCCCCTGCGCATCATGGCCGACCCGGAAATCGTTTTGATAAAATTTAAATAATTTTCCTTCGTCATTCCCGCTTTTCCCCGGACACTCGGTGTCCCCTTGGACACCGAGTGTCTTTATTTGAGGTTTATCTCCTCGCCCCGCTATAAGCAATCCCCCGGACTATATCCCAAGCCGTAGTGGATTTGGGAATATAGCCATAGATGGATTTAAATGATTTGATGGCGTTTTTCTCACTCGCCAGATTGCGGTTAACCGGCCTTAAGCCATAAGAGATGACAGTTACGGCCGCGTCATCGTTAGTATTATTTCTATTGGCAGTTCGCTGATAGATTTTTCTAAACGCAGTTTCAGCGTTGGTTTCGGTTTTCTTGTCTCTCTGGCTGGGCCAGCGGCCGTTGGCGATTTTAATGATGTCAGACCAGTCTGTTTCTGTTTGGGGAGATTTACCGAAAGCCGAGGTAAAACTGTTAATTACTCCTTGTCTTTCTCCGGTACCTAATATCATAGTGCTGTCAGTGCCTTGATTAATGAAATTAGTTGAATTAACTATTTGTTTGGCTTCGGAGAGTATCTGATCTACGGTAGCGATGATTGGCGGACTGGGGTTTTCCCCCTTTAACAAAGGGGGTAAGGGGGATTTAATAGTATCGCCGGGCACTGTCGTCTGCGTCTGCGCAACCGTCGGCGCCATAAACGACACACTGCCGGTAATGACAGTATAGTTTTGGGTCTGGACTGCTTCCCTGTTGCCAGTGTTATCGGCAGAAAAATACTTTAGTACAGTGTAGCCGCTGGGGATGTTAATGGCAGGAGTATAGATTTGAGAATTGACAGTTGGGGTAGAACCGTCAGTCGTATAATATATCTGGCTACAGCCGGAGGTAGTGTCAGAACAGGACAGGCTGATTGATTGGGGGGTGGTGTAGGTAGAGCCGGAGACCGAGGCGGAGGAAGTAGG
>JAUSGE010000049.1 GCA_030649205.1 bacterium | reverse complement strand
TAAAAAACAAAGCGAACGGCTGGCTAATTCCAGAAAAATGAATAACCGAGAGAAAATCGCCAAATTAATGGAACAAATTGATAAAAAATTAACAAATAATTACAAATAAAAAGTGTCAATTATGTTCGTGGACTTGCGCATATGGACACCGAGTGTCTAAATATAAATTTTCAAATTTACGCCTTCACCAGGCTATTCACCACTCTGACCAGTTTGCTGACTCCGCCTTTTTTATCCAGTTCAAGAAACAGTCCGGTCCAAGAAGCAATTTGGAAAACCGCCAGCGCGGCGCCGGCTAAAACCACAATAGCGATAAAACAGGCAAAGGCTAGAATGGCGACCAGCCACGAACCGGCGGCGGAAAATGAATAAAACAATATTAAACCCAAAAATAAAAAGGGCACGGCCAAAGTCAAAATCGCCAAAACTATGCCCAAACCGACCAGCAAATTAATGACAAAAAGAATTATGGCCATTTCAAAACTGATCAGCCAATTTTCCTTGAACAGCCGCCAGCTCTGCTTAACCGCCTGGCCCGCCTTAAACTTGCCGATCACCGCGTAAGCAATGGCGTACTTCATGATAAAAGACAAAATTATTGCCGCCGGCGCCAGCAGAATCAAAGCGATGATATAAAAAATATTGGCCGTTGAATTTCCCGGGAAAAAAAATACCGGCCAAGCGATGGCGGTCAGCAATAAGTAGACCGCGGCTTTCACTAAAATATTAAGGCTAAAAACCGGCCAAAAATTCAAGATGCCGGAATTCAAACCATCGCGAAAATTATTTTTTTTCTGCTTGATAACGGCCGCTGAATTATTAACCAGCGCCGCCTGCGAAACTACGACCAGCCAGACCAAAAACAAAAAAATCGCCAGCGCGGCTATACAAGCCAGCAAAACAAAAATAATATTTAAGGTATCATTTTTTAGCAAGACGCCGATATTAGTTAGAGTTTTCGGACTGAATACTCCGGTCGCGGCAATCCTTTGCCAAGACGGAAACAGCGCTTGAGCCGGATTGGAGCCAAGATTATTAAATAATATTTCCAATTCGCCGCCATTGCCAAGCAATGCCGCGAAAATGCCAAACCACCAAAGATATTTATTGCGCCAGGTCAATTGCCAGGCTTGCTTTAAAATAGTTCTGTAAAATGGCATAAAACCTCCTTTGGTTAATAATTATAATTACCACCTTATTATACCATAAAATATTAATTAGCGCTATACGGCAAGGATTTGGGCTGGTTATTTTTTGAAGCGAGGACTGTTTGAGCGCAGCGAGTTCCGCAACGAGAAAAAGAACCAGCCCAAGTCCTTGCCTCATGTTGCCAATAGATAGTTATTCTTCTTTCACCTTTTCTCCCACGATTTTTTCAAAATCCTCTTTTTCCAAAGTCTCTTTGTCCAATAGCGCAACCACGACTTTTTCCAAAAATTCCTGCTTGGACTTAACCAAGCCCTTGGCTTGATGCACGGCTCTATCAATGAAGTTGGATATTTCTTTATCAATCTGTTCGGCCACTTTTTCGCTATAATCTCTTTGCTCGTGGATTTCCCGGCCCAGGAAAATCATCTCTTCTTTTTCGCCGAACGTCCGCGGCCCCAAATTTTCGCTCATGCCGTAATCGGTAATTAATTTTCTGGCCAAACTAGTGGCGCGGCGCAAATCCGAGGTGGCGCCGGTCGTCACCTCGCCGAAAATCTCCTGCTCCGCAATATAGCCGGCGAGCAATACCGCGATTTCTTCCACGTATTCGGTTTTAGTGTACATATGCTTATCCTCCAGCGGCAATTTTAAAGTATAGCCGCCGGCCTGGCCGCGGGCGATAATGGAAACCTTGTGCACCGGGTCGGTATTGGGCGAAAAATGCGCCACAATGGCGTGGCCGGCCTCATGATAAGCCGTGATCTTTTTTTCTTTAGCCGATAATATCCGCGACTTTCTCTCCGGCCCCATCATAACTTTTTCAATGGACTCAAACATTTCCTCCATGTCAATAATTTTTTTATTCTTCATGGCGGCCAAAATCGCGGCTTCATTCAGCAAATTGGCCAAATCGGCTCCGGTGAACCCGGGCGTCCTTTCCGCTACCCGCTTCAAGCTGACTTCTTTGCCTAACGGCTTCTTTTTGGCGTGAATCTTTAAAATCGCTTCGCGGTCGGCCAAATCCGGCTCGTCCAGGATGACGCGGCGGTCAAAGCGCCCCGGGCGCAGTAAAGCCGGATCCAAAACATCCGGCCGGTTAGTGGCCGCGATCACGATAACATTGGTGTTAGGCTCAAAGCCGTCCATTTCCACCAAAATTTGATTCAAAGTTTGTTCGCGCTCGTCGTGAGAGCCGCCCAAACCGGCCCCTCGCCGCCGGCCGACCGCGTCAATTTCATCAACAAAAATTATACAGGGCGCGCTCTTCTTGGCTCGGCGGAACAAATCTCTGACGCGCGACGCGCCCACGCCCACGAACATTTCCACGAACTCGGAGCCGGAGATGCTGAAAAACGGCACGCCGGCTTCGCCGGCCACGGCCCGGGCCAATAAAGTTTTACCCGTGCCCGGACTGCCTAAGAGCAAAACCCCGCGCGGCGTGCGCGCTCCCACTTCAGAAAATTTTTGGGGATTTCTTAAAAACTCAACTACTTCTTTCAATTCTTCTTTGGCTTCTTTAACTCCGGCCACATCCCTGAAAGTAACCTTGTCTTTAAACTCCCGCCCGATTTCTTTAGCCTGGGATTGGCCGAACATCATGGCTTTGCTGTTGGCTCCCTGAACCGAACGCAGCATGAAATAGATAAAAACGCTGATCAGCAAAAAGGGAATTAAAAACGGCAAAACCGCGGCTAGCCAAAAATCCAGGCCTTGATTTTCTTTGACTTCAATCTTAATGCCGCTTAACTTGGCCGGATCAACGCTGTAATTTTTAACGATTTGGGAAAAAGTATCGCCAGCCTCTTTTTTCACGATCTCATTGCCGCCCTGTTTTAAAGTTACCTGGATATCATTGCCGCTAATGGAGATTTTATCAACTTGCTGATTATTGATTTGGCTGACTAAAGTATCAAGGCCCACGGCCGCGCTTTTTGCGCCGCCGCCGCTAACCAGGCTGAAAACAGCGGCGATTAACAAAAACACGGTAAAAAATATTAAGAAATTTTTAATTAAATTTTTCATATGGTAAAATCATATAATAAAACTTAATTTTTTGCAAGCCTAAAACAAAAGAGGTTCAACCTCCAATTTGGAGGTTGAACCTCTTAAAGTTTTACAAATAATTTTCAGTTGTTTATTATTCTTTTTTCTTTTTTTCAGTTACGGCTTTTTTCTCTTTGCCCTTCTTAGCTTTAGGCTTTGTCTCTTTTTCCTCCTTAATCGTTTCTTCGGCTTTAACATCTGGAGCGGCCGCCGCGGCCAAGCCCAGGCGATGGTCTTTGGCTTCAATGGAAACAACCGTCAATTCTTTTTTATCGCCGATTTTATATATTTCATTAATTTTCTGCCCGGCCTTAAGCTCCAGCTGGCTGATATGCGCCAGCCCATGGATATCTTTATCCAGTTCCACAAACAAGCCGAAAGGATTAACTTTTAAAATCACGCCGCTGACAGTTTGGCCGATTTGGTATTTCTGCTCCACGCCATGCCAAGGATCGGTTAAAAGTTTTTTAGCCGACAAAAATATCTTTGACCCTTCAATGGAAATAATTTCCGCTTTAACCGTATCGCCGACTTTGAATAAATCAGACGGGTCGTCAATCCTTTGCCAAGCCAGCTCGCTGATATGAATCAGGCCCTCCAAATTTTCGCCAAAGCTGATAAACGCTCCAAAATCAGTTAAAGCGGTGATAATTCCTTCCACCACGCTGCCGACTTTATATTTGGAAATAATATCTTTTTGCTTTTCCTGCCAAGCATCTTTTTCGGAAACAATCAATTTTTCTTCTTTTTCATCCAAAGCCATGACTTTAACCTCAAAATCAGAGCCGACAAAAGATTTTAACTTATCCAAAATCTTGCCTTTATCGCCGCCGTTAACGCGGGGATAATTTTCCGGCGCCAATTGCGAGACCGGCAAAAATCCTTGAATCTGCGCGTAGCTGACGATTAAGCCGCCTTTATTGGCGTCATTTACCCTGACTTTTATAATTTTCCGGCTGGTAACAGCGTCAATCAAAGTATCCCAGGCTTTTTTCTGGCCGGCGTTCCTGAATGACAGCTCCAGCTCGCCGTTTTCATTTTCTTCTTCTATCACCGTCGCTTCCACCGCGTCGCCCGGCTTTAAATTAGCATATTCTTCGGCTTCAAAATAAAGTTCGCGGCCGCGCACCACGCCGGTCGCCATGCCGTCAATATCCAGCCTGACCTCGGCTTTGGAAGCGGATAAAACCGTGCCGGTTACAATATCGCCGGCCTGGGGAATTTTGCTGTTTTCTTTATCCAACAGCTTCTGATAATCGGCATCTGATGTCTGCCTGTTGTTTAATTCATCATTCACCCCGTTAGAAGTTTGCATAGTAATTGGTAATTATGAACACCCCATCAGTCCCATTTTTTGTTGAGACTTCTAACGGGGTTCATAAAATAAAAAATTTCACTTAGCCGCTCTTTGCAGAGAAGCCCTCCGGCCACCCAAACCAAAGGCTAAATTATGGGTGATTATTTGATTATTAAATTATTATACACTAATTCCTTAAAAAATCAAGGGCCAGGCTCCTTTTTATCTCATCTATATATTTCTCGCAACTGTTTTGTTCTTTTTTATTCACCAATTCAAAAACCAAATTTTTCGCCTGATGCCTGATTTCGCATTTTTTTACGCCGTTCTCTTCCAGATACATGCTCAAATTTCTGGCGCCGTTGGTTGTAAAACCCGAAGGTAGTTTAAATTCATAGCCGGCCACTACATTATTTATAGTAATCTCGCCGCTGTCAGCGGTGGTTACGGCGTAGGGAGAAGCCTGGTGCGCCACCTGCGCGACTATCCAGTCAGCGCTCTCGGCTCGTATCAGCGAATACCAAATCACGAAAATACCGGCGAGTGTCGCGATAAACAAAACAAAAATTTTGATAAAATAATTTTGTCCGATCATTTTATTACTGCGGAGTCGCGCAACCCGCGGCCGCTCCGCCGCCGGCGTCTGTGCCCGCGCCGAAGCCGGGCGCCGGCGCGGCGCCGGATAATTGCTTGGAGCATTCTGCCGGAGCGTTATTAAAAGCCGAGCAAATACCTGCCAGATAGCTGGCCGAGTCCCGGCCCGCGCTGGACTGAACGCCGTTAATCACCAAGGTCGGACTGCCGCCAACGCCTTGAGCCTGCGAGTTTGCTTGTTCCGCGGCATACAAGGCTAATCCGTCAGTTTTCATACAGCCATCTATTTTTGCTTCAGTCATTCCGTATTTTGCGTATAGCGCGTCAACCAAAGGCCCTGAACATTGAGCGTCAGAACCGCAGGCGCCAATGCCGGAATCAAGAGCGAAAGACTGAACATAATCTAATAATTTCGCGGGATATTGCTTCTCAATGCATAATTGCCTTTGCGCTTCGGTTGCTTCATGCGGTCCGTGCATAGCTCCGATTTGCCTGATTTTGAAATCAATCTTACTGCCTAATAATTGTACCGCCGGAATAATTCCTTTTTCAGATTGTGTTCCGTAGGGGCAATAAGTAAATACAAATAATTCCACTTTAGGCTTATCGGTTTTGGGAATATTATCGCTTGGCTGGCTGGCTTGAGCGTTGGTATTGTCATTTTGCGCCGAAGCTTGAGCCTGATTTTTCGCCGAGGCGGCCATGTCTATGCCTGACTGAAAAAATTTAGCGCCGTCTTTTGTCATATACGAAGTATAGTCCTTGCCTTGAACATTCAAGCTGATATTATAGACATCGCCTTCCAAGGTAGCGCTATTGATCGTGGCTTTAACATTGGATGGCAGTAAATTTTCATTGACAAATTTTTCCGCCGCGGCCTTAGCCTCTTCCGGCTTAAGCAATTTTTTGCTATTTTTGCTAACCGGGATGGCTAAAGAACAGCCGCTAACTAGCAAGGCCAGCAACACGCTTAAAAATATTATCTTTTTCATGGTTTTGAGTTAAAAATTATTTGTCTTAACATAATAGCAAATAATATTTAGCGAGTCAAAAATTAATTTGTCATTGCGAGGAGCGCCTTTAGCCCCCGACCCGATCGGGGGGACGAAGCAATCTCTTTTTTTGTCATTCCGGCTACCGAGCCGGAATCCAGGGTTCAGCGCGATAAACAAGTTCCTGAATTGCGGCTCGCAGACTCGCAAAGGCACCCCGGGTGACAGAGCCCCTCTCTGCGACTGGAGGAATTTACCAGAGAAAAATAATAACTTGCATTTAACAAAATTTCTGGCGTGGTTGATGTTCTATTAAATCAATCAGCATAAGTAGATCGGGATCATCAATTTTGTCTGGAATTTCAGCAAGAAACTCTCTATAATTAATACCCCCCTTCGTATAATTTTTTTGCCAGATGAGCGACTTTTTTTTCGTGTTAATTAACATGAATTTACGTATCTTATTCTGCAAAAAAAGCTATTATTTCCTCTGCTTGGTGTTATTGTATTTGACGAATCTGGTTATTCTAAACCGTCAATAATTAACTTATAAATTTCTAGCCCGATATTGATTTTATTTCGTAATATTCTCCTCTCCTTGGATTCAATTTCATTTTTTGGAATATACTTGTCAATTCTCGCCTTAAAAGCTTCTAAGTTAATCTTAAACGCAGCTATTTTATCTAACCCCAAAGGATTATTATGATCTTCGCGAGACAGCGCCCCACCAATAGCATCACTTTCTACTTCAAAATCTGCTTTAATATCTTGCCACTCATCTGATCCGGTGCTCATTAGGTACTTATTTTGGAAATATTTTTTTGTTAGGTCGCTAGAAATTTTACTCATATTTTTTATACTTAATATTATTTAAACCAAGTTGACACAATTTCACCGCCCTTAGTAAATATGCCGCCAGCTCCTGTAGTTAATCTAACTGTTATCCCCGCACTCCCGTCTTTTAACGCGGCATCAGAAACGCTTTTCACTAGTGAAGAATTATTTGCGTACTGATTCCAAATATTTAATCCATTTTGGGTCAACTTTTGTAGAGAAACTCCATCGGCATGTTCATTAAAGTGGTAAAGTATTGCTTGCGTCTTGCTATCAAAATTTGTGTTTGACCATTTATTCATTACTGACTGGATCTCTGATTGTGATGGTAAAGAAGAAACGCCAACGCCTCTGTTTGTAATCCAATTAACAGCAGTATTATACTCTGACAACCCTGCTTGCCCTGCCTTCCCGCAAAACGCCACGCACGCCGTTCCTGCTCCGCCCAAATATGTAGCGCTTAAATATGCCACCCCCGCGGCCGCGCCATACGCGGCCATACCTCCGCCAGCCCCAGCCACTACTCCCGCCGCCACCGGATGATCCATCGCCGCCCTCGCCGCGCCATTATTATCATAAAGCGTCTGCGCCGCGTCTCCGGCCTCGACCACGAAATTCGACCACGATTGCTGGCCGGTGATCAGTTCTTTAAACCATTCGCCGTTTGGATCATTATATCTTAAGGGATTGTTGTTTACATAACTATAACTATTGAGAGCTTGGGGATTAGATAGATGTTGTTGAAGAGTTCTTTGATATTTCTCTTTAAATTTTTGACTTTCGCCTATTGCCAGAAAAGCCCCGTCAATCCCCGTAAACCTCCCCACCCTCCCATCATAATACCTCGCCCCGTAATAATACAGCCCCGTATCCTTATCCAGATCCTTGCCGGTGAATTTCTTTTGTTCGCTGAAAGCGCCGGTTTTTTCGTCTAGCCTAACGCCGCCGAAG
>JAUSGE010000043.1 GCA_030649205.1 bacterium | reverse complement strand
GAGATAGTTGCGGCCGAGGAGGTGGCGACCAGAGCGCGATACTGGCCGTCTGAATAGACGCGCACACTGCCGGTGGTGGGCACGGGCGTGGTGCCGACGGTATACGGCGGCTGATACTCATACCCGCCGATGTCGGGCAGGCCGTAGATGGGGTTGCCGAGATAGTCAGTTGTTAAACTTAAATTTGTTCCGACATCAATCGCCGGAGAAATAGATTGGAGATTATAATTTGACTGATCAGTGAAGGTGCGTGTCCATCTTTGCTGGTTTCCATCCGCATCAACTCCATTAGCTCTAACATACTCCATTGCCGCCGAATAGGTCATAACTTGCGCGTTGCTATTATGCAAAGTATCAAACACCGTGCGCCAATTATCCAGTGAAAAGGCGTTGGCGCCATGGTCAAACAGATAAATTATATCCCCCATGTATCCGGCGGCTGAAATCATGCCAGACACATTTTTGGCAATGTCAGATGCCGTTGTGCCGAGAACAGAATTGGCCTGAAAGCCCACGGTTTTATAAGATGAAAAGTCCTCCATTGTTATCCCAGCTGTACCGTTTACCACATTTCTTATTCCTAATAATCCTGCCGCCTGCACTGCGTTAATTATTGTTGCATCGCCCGCGCCATTGCCGCCAGGCAATACTAATGTTTTGACCGTGTATCCCGGAATAGCTGCTTCTATATACGACTTACTGCCATCTATTTCGTAGGCAAACATCCGAGCTTGATTTATTAGCGCAGCATAAGTTGACGTTTTTATATCCGCACCTGAAACATCGGCTAATATCTGCGGAGAAGATGCAGAGTTGATGGAAACAATTGTCGCAGTATAGTTACCATGAGCATTCAGATAATTTACAATCTCCGTTATGTTATCATAGCTTGAACTTGATAGATCAAGATTTACGTCTAGCACACTATCCACGTATGTCCTGAAATAATTACCAGGCACGTCAACGGTCAGCGTCGCCGCAGTTCCTGCGCCAGTATAACGAATAGTTAAAAACTGCGTTGCATTAAGAGACTGATGAGTGCGGGTATGAGACGATATTTCATGCCCCTTGTCAGTATAGGTTTTTGCCGTAGTCCAATTTGGCGGGCTGTAATCCGTATATGCCGCCAATGTAATACGGTAGCCATAGGTTTCAGCCAAGTCGGCCAGTTGTGTCCAAAAATTAAAGTTGCCAGAATCATCCAGCCCAATGACGAATATGGGCGGTCGGCGGGTGCTTACAAATTGAGGGAGGGCATAAACATTGCCTACTCCATCTGTAACGCTCCCAGAAAAAACAGCACCCATCAGACTAACAGTTAAATCGGGCATAATTAGACTATTGGAAACAGTAACCGCGCCTGATGAGCTGTTATAAATAACAGGTTCATTTAATCCATTACTATACCCGCTGGCATCAAATATACAGTTATTAACATACACATTTGCCATGCCGCTGTATGACTTTATGGCATACCAATAATTCCCCACAAAAAGACAATTATTGAATGTCGCGGAAATACCGGCATAAGCAGATACACTTAATGCATAACCGGAGGCGGACGAGTTGCCAATAAATTTACCATAATTATCTATAAAAGTAAGATTGGTTCCGTTAATAGTTAAAGCCGCGCTATTAATGAAGTCCCGAATAGTTATCCGGTTAAAAGTGACAGTGGCGACATTTGCGCCGGTTGTAACACTGACCCCGTAATTTGGTGTTGCGGTAGTGCCATTTGAAATAATTACGTCATTCATAGTGGTGCTCTTCTGAATTAAAAGACCGACATTGCCGTTTGGCGGATCGGTTAGGGTCAAATTATTTATTGTTACATTATCGTATTGCTGTTTTAAAATATAAGTGCTTCCGCCTACCCCTGAAACCGTTACGGTCCCGCTATGACCCGCCACAGTACTTCCTTGGATAGTGATATTGCCGGCTTTCGTCAATAGCGTTTCAGTATAAGTATGTCCATCAGTTCCGCCTGATATTTCAATAACACTTCCCGACGTAGTTCTCGCGGTAATCGCCGCTTGGATTGTTGTGTAAGCATCAGTCCACGAAGTGCCGTTAGCCGCACCGGCCGCGTCCCATTTCACATAATACGTCGCCGCGCTTGCCTTTCCGGCCAAGCCGAAAAACAAAAAACCGGCGCATAATAAAACCGCGGCGGTTTTGATGAAATTCTTAGATGTAAAATCCCCCCAACCCTCCACCTCGGCGAGCCTTCGGCGAGACGGGCCTTTGCTAAAGGGGGTAATCCGGCGGGAGCTATTTACTCTCTCTCTCTCTCTCGTTTTGGCTGCGCTGATTTATCATTTTGTCATACATAATGATTCAACGTTGATGCTTTGATTATAGCAGATTTAGGCGGCTGGGGACAAGAGAAATGTTCATTCTATCCTTTTGGGATTTTTTCTTCCCAATGTTTTAAAATTACTCTTTGAAATCACCGGTCGGCCGGATTTATGTTCAATATCTTTTCTCGCTCGGCCGGCAACCGAGCCGCCTTCAATCGCGACTTTTCTATTCTCCGGAAATGTTTCGGTTTTTTAGTCTTTGATATTTCAGTGGTCGCCGTTTCTGCCAGCATATTCAATACCAATTCCAAGTTCGTCATGTTGTCGCGCAAGTTTTCTTTTTTCAATTCTTTGTGCTTTTTATAATCTTTAGTCCTCATGCCCGCCCAGGCAAAGGTAATATCATCGGTCAGAATGGCGAACTCGTCATTTGTCTTTACTCCCCGTTCATTCCACTCGTTCGTCAGATCTTTTCTGATTTCAATGCTTTTCAGACGCAAGTCCACCCAATTTTTGGAATACCCCTTTTTAAGATAGGTTGACATAGCTCTCTGTATGGCTTTCTCGGGATCCTCGGTTTCTTCCACTCGCTCATAACCGACTCTTGCCAGCCACAGTTTGAACGGTTCGGCGTTGGGAGATGGGATGGATTGGATGATACGAAACATTGTTTCTGTATCGGCAACATCAGTAAGATAAAGTTTGCCATCCGAGGCTTGCATTTTCAGTTGTCCGATTTTTTCGGACAACTGACTGCCTTCCTGTTTGAGTTTTCTCTTTAAGTCATCCCAGTATTTCCGCGGGCGGTCTGTTTGCGCTAATATTTCAACAACATCAATCACCGAAAAAAACCACAGCTCTTTCTCGTCATCCCAATGCCGGCGGATTTGTTTACCTTCAAAGATTGCGATTTTTACTTCGTCTTTCATAAATTTATTATACCAGATTCCGCCGACTGCGGACAAGGGAAATGTTCATTTCTTCTTTAAAAGTTTTTTCACTTCTGGTTTATTCAAACCTGTCTGCCGGCGAGACAGGAAGTTTCTGGACGAAATAACTTTCTTGCCGGTTTTTTGTTCCAAATCAATCCGCGCTTTCTTGGCCACTCCGCCGCCTCGCCGGCCGGCAATTTTGTTCTCGTTCATACCTTTGGCTTCCATAGTTTGCGCGATTTGTCGGGTAGACAGTTCTGCAAGGGCCGTAAAAATCAATTCAGCTTCGCTCATATGGTCGCGCAGGTTTTGGGTTTTTAACCCCTTCAACTTTTTGTGTTCCTTAACAGTAACGTCTGCCCATTCCTGATGGATGACGTTGGTGAGGATGGCGAAATCATCTCTCGTTTTAATATCATGCTCGCTCCAATAATCAGTCAGTTTATTCCTAGTCTCCTGCCCCATCATTCTTTGCTGTATCCATTTCTGGCTTCGGCCATGCCTCTGCCAATTTTCCCGGGCGCGATTGAGCGATCGTTCCGGATCGGCTAATTCTTGAATCCGTTCGTAGCCGACTTTAGCCAGCCAGAGTTTTATGGGCTCGGCTTTTTTTGATGGGACGGATTGGATAATCCTAAATAAATGTTCCGGGCTTCCGGCCAAAGTCATCCTTTTTTTACCGGTTTCTGCCATCATCTCTACCTGGGGACAATTTGTCCCTATGTACTTGCCAAGTTCCGCGTCCCTTTTCCGTAGTTTTTTCAAATAATCCGTTGGATTGGCGCTTCCCGTAAGCGCGAAGATAATATCAACCACGGAAAAAAACCACGTCTCTGATTTTTTATCATACAGACGGCGGATTTTGAAGTTTTCAAAAATGGCGAGGTTTTTATCCATATAAATATATTATACCATATTCTTCAGCCAAAATTAATCCGCCGCCGCGCTCGCGTGGTTGGTAATGATCATGAACTTGGCTTTTTTTGAGTCTTTTATGGTGGACTGACGGGGACTCGAACCCCGGACCCCCGCGTTGCAAACGCGGTGCTCTGCCAGCTGAGCTATCAGCCCCTTTTTTAATTTTTAATATTCATCCGGCTTAAGCGCAACAGCGGCCCCAAAACCCATTCTAAAAATCCGCCGATCATATTAGTCATGACCAACATGCCGATAAAAATTATCAGCAACCCGACTAACTTGTAGCCCAGCCTGGAGCCGCCTTCCGTGCCTAAATAACGCTCAAAAAACGCGATCCGGCCGAATGCGCTTAACATGGCTTCGGCCTTAATGACAATCAACGCGCCGACGGCTAAGATAATTAAACCGATTAGAATATACATAAATTCATCTGTCATTGCGAGCGACCGGAGGGAGCGAAGCAATCTCACATACTCGGATATTAACCGGAGATTGCTTCGTCGCTGGCGCTCCTCGCAATGACATATTGATATTTATTTCAGATAATTCAACGGATTATACTTAATTCCATTAATAATATATTCAAAATGCAGATGCGGCCCGGTTGAATTGCCCGTAGAACCCATGGCCGCGATCGCTTCGCCTTTTTTCACCGCCTGGCCGACGCTGACGTAAAACTTTGATAAATGCGCGTAGCGCGACTTTTTGCCGCCGCCGTGGTCAATCACTATCTGATTGCCATAGCCTCTGCCCCAGCCGGCAACTTCCACTACTCCGGCATCGCAGACGTAAACCGGCGTGCCGGTTTTATTGGCAATATCAACCGCGTGATGGCGCCAAGAAAAATACTGCGTCAATCTGGCGCCCACGGTAGGCCAAGCTAATTTATTGGATATAAGCGATTTGAGATTCTCCGGTTTGAATATATCCTTAAGTATGGATCTCGGCGAAACATTGCGCGCCGCTTTAGTTTCGGCGTAAAAAGTCTTCTTGCCGCCCGGAATAATTAATTTCCGCCCGGCAGACAGCATATCGGCGCTGGCTAATTGATTAGCCTCCAAAATCATGTTTGCTTCAACGCCGTATTTTGACGCGATACCGGCCAAAGTGTCGCCGCGAGAAACCTTATATGACACGCCGCTCATGGGTAAAATTACTAATTTATCGCCCGGCCGGATTAAACTGTAGGCGGTCAAATTATTCTCCCATAAAATCGTATTCACGCTAACGCCGAAGCTGGCGGCGATCGTGCTAACCGTATCGCTAGCCTGGACTTGGTAATAAACTATTTCTTCTCGAGGGCGGACAGTCTTGCCGGTAGCCGCCATGTCCGGCTTTCTTAAGGCATCGCCGCCTTGCGCGAAACCGCCGCTGCCTTCAAACGGAACATTCTCGTCCGGCGATTGCATCTCGGCCGATGGCTGCACCTTGACAGCCGTTAAATTATCCAGATATGTCTGCTGGACCGGCGTGATAGCGGCTTCTTCATCAAAATATTCCTCTACCAGCTGATCATTCTCGCCTAGCTCCGGAGACAATATTTCCGATAAAAAAGTTTTGCTCGTCATTTCTTCCGGAGAAATCGCCTGGGTTTTTTGGGTTAGATTAAAAATTACGAACAAAATGGTTAACGCGCCTACCGTCGCGTGAATTAATTTTTGGCTGGTAAAAAAAGAAAAGGATTTATTTTTAAGGCGGTTTTTCCAGCCCAGCCGTTTGGCCGCTCTTAAATACAATTGATACAGCCTCACCGCTGCTTGATAAAATAAAAAACGCAAAATGACTAATCCGGGCTTAAAGATCAGATTAATAAAAATAGCCGCCAATAATCTTTTGAGAATTATTAAAAATTTTATGAAAAATATCAATAAATTGACCGATATTTTCTTAAAATTTCTGCTAATATTTTTAATTTAAATTTATTAAAATAACATCATAATATTAACATAAAAGACACCGAATGTCCAGGGGATACTCGGTGTCTTGAAGCGCCTGATTTACACTTTTATCACTACCGGCAAAACCATGGGCCGCCGCTTGGTTTGCGAGAACAAAAATTGCGCGATATCGTTTCTAATCTTATTCTTAATATAATCATCGTCGGCCGGCGTGCGCGGATCATGATCTTTAACAATTTTTTTAACTTTCATCCTGGTTTTCTGAATCAGCTCCTTATTCTCTCTCATGTAGACAAAGCCGCGGGAGATAATATCCGGATTGCCGATAGTATCGCCGGTTTTGGAATCAACGGTGGCAATGATTACAATCATGCCGTCTTCGGCCATGACGCGGCGATCGCGCAAAACGATATTGGAGACATCACCCACGCCTAAACCGTCTACCATGACGTAATCGGTTATAACTTTATCTTTAGTCAGACGGCCGATCGCGCCGCCGCCGGCCGATTTATGAAATTCCACGATTTGTCCATTATCGGCCACTAATATTTTATTTTTCGGAATGCCGACCTGCTCGGCCAATTCAGCGTGGGCGCGCAACATATAGTGGTTGCCTTCAATCGGCATGAAATATTCCGGCTTGATTAAGCGCATCATCAGCTTAAGGTCTTCCTGCTTGGCATGGCCGCCGGCGTGCACGTCCATCATTTCATAATTAATCACCTTCGCCCCTTGCCTAACCATCATATCCATTAAAGTCTGAATGCTCCTTTCATTGCCAGGAATGACCGAAGAAGAAAAAATCACCGTATCCCCGGCCTTTAAATTTACGCTGCGGTGTTCGCCGTTCACCACCCGAGTTAAAAAAGCGTTGCTTTCACCCTGCGCGCCCGTGCCGACAATCATAACTTTATTATCCGGCAAACGGTCTAATTCATGATCCTCAACTAAAATTCTGGGGTTAAATTTTAGGTAGCCGATTTGATGGGCAATTTCCACATTATCATTCATGCTTCGCCCCTGCAGGTTAATCCGGCGGCCGAATCTTTCCGCCAAGTCAAAAAGTTTCTGCACGCGGGAGAGTTGCGAAGCAAAAGTGCCGATAATTATCCGACCATCAAGCTTCTCAAAAATTTTACCCATTTCATCGCCGATGGACGATTCGGAAATCTGATAGCCCGTATGCGTGGCATCGGTTGAATCGGACATTAACAGCAGTACTCCTTGGCCGCCCAGCTGGGCGATGCGGTTCAAATCGGCCGGCTTATCATTAACCGGCGAATAATCAATCTTAAAGTCGCCGCTGTGGATGACCGTGCCCGCCGGCGTATGGACAATAATGGCGAAACAGTCAGGGATAGAATGATTAACCCTTAAAATTTCAACGCGAAAATTCTTGCCTAATTGCATTTTGGAAATTTCATCAATCTCTTGGATGTCCAGCTTCGGGCATTTATTAAATTCCTGGCCGCGTTTTCTTACTATGCCGGCGGTTAATTTACCCATAAACATGGGCGGATTGCCTAATTTGCCCATCAAATGGGGTATGCCCCCGATATGGTCATAATGGCCGTGGGTAATAATTATGCCTTTTATCCGGTCGGTTTTATCTTCCAGGTAGCTGATGTTGGGAATAATGTAATCTATGCCCGGCATATCTTCCTCGGGAAACTGCAGGCCCATGTCAATAATAATAATTTCTTGGCCATACTCAAGCACGGTCATGTTGCGGCCGACTTCTTCCAGCCCGCCCAAAACCATAATCTTTAACTTACTGCCTTGATAATCAGGCGCTCCAATTTTAGCCGATTGGTCGGAAAAATTCTTAGCCGGCAATTCTCCGGCCGGCCGTTTCGGCCTTGGTTTATATTTTGTAATCATACTTTGTTGATTGTCATTGTAAAAATGACAGAGTTTTTTAAATTAAATGTGCCGGAAAGAGGATTTGAACCTCCATGGGATTGCTCCCGCAGCGCTCTGAACGCTGTGTGTCTACCAGTTTCACCATTCCGGCAAAATAATAGCCAGTTATTACCAAACAATTTTTTTGCCGGTCTTGATATACCACTGGCTGGCATCGGCCAGGCGGTCGCTGGGCGAGATAATTCTTTTGACGTTGAAACCTTTGATATTTTTTGATTGGACGTAAGTATAGTTAGGGCTATAGAGATAGATGGCCGGTTCATCTTCGCTTAAAATTTCTTGAAAGCGCTTGTATTTTTCCTGGCGCGCTTTATTGTCATTGGTCAAACGCCCGTCTTCCAATAATTTATCAACTTCTTTGCTGACATAATTAGCGATGTTCAAACCGGCCGGCCCGATCTGCGAAGAATGCCAAAAGGCGTAAGGGTCAGGGTCGGCTCCGGCCATTTCCCCAAAAACCAAGGCGGCAAAATTTCTATCTTTAATAACGCTGGTTTGAATCTGATTAGCCGGCTCAAGCTTGATATTCACTTTAATGTTAATCGCCTGCCAAAATTCAGCCAGTTCAGACGCAGTCTGGCTGTATTCGGGATTATCAACCGTGGTTAAATCTATGGTTAAATAATTATTATCTTTGGCGAACCACCTGCCCGCGCCCATGTCAATTTTGGCTTGAGCTTGTTTTTTTTCAGCTTCATCGCTTGAGCCTAAAATTTTTCTGGCTTGATTGATGTCCTCCTCGGTTATTTCCTGAATTTTCCAGCCGGCCTGATTTAGCAATCGGCTTGAGCTGGCCGTATCATAATTATATTTTTTGGCGCCGCTGTCGTAAAAAAAACTCTCCGGCAAAATCGGCCCGTCAATTATTCGGCCGTTGCCCGCCAGCGCCTCGCTGACAATTTTATTCTTATCAATGGCGTAAGCCAGGGCTTGACGCACTTTTCTATCGGCTAAAGCCGGATTCAATTTGGAATTAAAAAATACAACTAATAATTTTGGGAAATTGAGCCGGTAAAAATTCAGCGAATCTTGGGCTACCGCCTGGCTCTCGGACTGCGCCGGCAAATAACTTATGCCGCTGATTAGGTTATTGTTCAGAGCGGAAATTGATTCAATAACATTACCAAAAAGTTTGAAGCTAAAGTTATCAATATGCGCTTGGTTGCCGTAATAGTCATTATTACGAACCAAATTATAGGTTCTGATATTTCCTGACGAATCCTTGACAAATGACTTGAATTTATACCAGCCCGAACCGATAGGTTTTAAATTTAATTCAGCCAAACCGGCCGCGGCCGGCTCAATTTGCTGCCATAGCTCCTGGGGTAAAATGCCAAAAGTTAAAAGATCCGCAAAAGCGGCATAGGGCTCGGCTAAGATAAATTCAATGGTACGATCATCAATTTTCTCAATCTCCACGCCGGTAAATCCTGGCCTTAAGGGCGACTTGTAATCAGGGTTTTTAATGGCCTCAAAAGTGAAAACAATATCGTCAGCGGTAAGCTGGCTGCCATTATGCCAGCGGACGCCTGGCCTGATTTTTATGATATAAACTTTGCCGTCCTGGCTGACGCTATAACTTTCCGACAAATCATTCACCAGCTGCCCATCCCCGCCCCGCTTAAAGATAGAAGAATAAACCAGGCTGGCAATATCGCTGTCAATGTCCGAAACGTTTGAATATAAAGGATTGATATATTTAATTGAGCCGACGACACCTTCAATATAATCACCGCCGTTAGCCGGAATGACTTGCATGTGGATTTTATAAAATCTAGCGCCAAGAAACAGCGAGCTGAAAAGAATAACCAGCAAACAGCCGCCGATAGCCAGCCTTTCAGCCTGGCTTAAATATTTTTTTATATATTTAAGCTGCTTTAAACTTGGCCATCTTGACTTGGCCAGGGAAAAAACCAATTTTTTATCCAAATTTGCTTGTTCCGCGGCGCTCCGAAAGCCGAACTTTGCCCGCAAATTAAACTTGCGCAAACCTTGGATTATTTTACTACTTAAAGAATTCACTTGAAAGATAATTAAATATTTAGCCTTTATATAGTAAAACTACGGCTAAAGAGACCAAAAAAAATAAAGCGCCCAAGACTATGGTTAAAGTAAATAATTTCTTTTCCAAACCGCGCTTGGCGCGATAAATATTGCCGCCGCCGCCAAAAATGCCGGATAACCCCGCGCCGCGGTTTTGCAATAGAATCGCCAGCATCAGCGCGATGGAAATAACGATTTGGATTATTTGTAAATTTTTTATGTTCATACCGCGAACTAAATTATTTCTTTACCCCGTTAAACACGCTCCTCATCCCGCGGGGATTTATCAAGGCGGACCTGCTCTAAAATTTTGGCCAGGACAGCTTTATTATTAACCGCCAAGTCGGCCAGAACTTTTCGATCCAGTTCAATTTTGCTTATTTTTAAAAGATGGATAAATTTGGAATAAGATAAGCCATGCTCTTTGGTAAAAGCGCTGATTTTTATCTGCCATAAAGCCCGATTATCGCGCTTTTTCAGCTTGCGGCCGCGATAGGCGTGCACGCCGGCTTTAACCACGGCCGTGGAAGCGGCGCGCATTAAATTTTTTCTGCCCCATTTATAGCCCTTGGCCCGCTTCAGCAAATTTCGTCTTTTTTTCAAATGTATTTTGGCTCGTTTGACTCTTGGCATAACTTTTATTAAATTCTAAATTCAAAATGCTAAATTCTAAACAAATCTTAAATTCAAAATTTCAAATGACCAAAACTGAATTACATTTGCATCTGTTTATAATTTTGAATTTGTGATTTTGAATTTTGTTTAGGATTTAGAGTTTAGAATTTCGTATTTTACTTATTATACGGCATTAACTGCCTGATTACGTTATATTCAGTATCGGCAATCTGCAAATCACGGCGCTTATTGCGCGTAGTTACACCCGACTCCCTGGTGTTAAAATGATCCTGGCCGGCTTTTCTTTTAATAATTTTGTTATTCCTGGTTATTTTAAAGCGTTTGGCCGTGGCTTTGTGAGTTTTTATTTTCGGCATATCGCAGGTGGTTTAAAAAAACAGGCTAAAATACCTGATTTTCGTATTCAAGAAGCTATTTATTAATCACTATTACATTAAACCTTCCGCCCTGTTTTGTCAAGCCCTGTTCAATTTCCACGTTCAAGCCAGGAGTTTCTTTAAGCAAATGATAAAATTTTTTCATAGTCTCCTCGGCCTTGTCCGGATGCTGGCGCTCCCGCCCTTTCAGAATTAATTCCAGCTTTAATTTATCGCCGCGGCCCAAAAATTTCCTGGCCTGATCCAGCCGGAAGTCAAAATCGTGCTGGCTAATCCTGACCGACAGCCGAATGCCTTTAATTTCCACTTTTTTTTGCTTAACTTTCTGCTTTTGCGCCTCTTTCTCTTTTTTATATTTAAATTGCCCGTAATCTATGATTTTTACCACCGGCGGGTTGGCCTTAGGATTAACTTCCACCACGTCCATACCGGCTTCCAGCGCCAGCGCCAAGGCTTTAGCGGTCGGCATCACGCCAACCGACTGTCCGCTATCGTCAATCAAAAAAACTTCCGGCACGCGAATCTGCTGATTCACCCGAAAACGTTTTTCTTCAAAGTCAGGCTTGGGCCTGTGATAGACTCGGCGCATTAATAATGGATAAGATTAGTTATATTTATAGCTTAGGGCAAAATGCCCTAAAAGTCAATTCTATGAGCGGGTAAGGGGAATCGAACCCCTCTCTCCAGCTTGGAAGGCTAGCATAAAAGCCACTATACGATACCCGCTTATCAATTTATGTCGGGCTGCTGGGAATTGAACCCAGTCTACCTGCTCCCAAAGCAGGCGTACTACCGGTATACGACAGCCCGAACTTAAAATAACCAACAACCAACATTTCTTGGCTATTGGTTATTTTTTCAAACCGGTGCCGAGGGTGAGAATCGGACTCACGACACAATGATTTTCAGTCATTTGCTCTACCACTGAGCTACCTCGGCAAAAAATAATTTTTTAATTTTGATTTTTTAACTTGCTATGTTGCGGGGGGGGGATTTGAACCCCCGACCTCCAGGTTATGGGCCTGGCGAGCTGCCAACTGCTCTACCCCGCGGCAATAAAAATGTAAAATGCAAATCTCAAAATGTAAAATTAAGGTATTTCGTGAAAAATTTATTAAAATTTTTCACTCCATAATTTTTAATTTTGATTTTTTAATTTTAACTTTCTATGTGGGCAACGGAGGAGTTGAACCTCCGACCTCGACATTATCAGTGTCGCGCTCTAACCAACTGAGCTAGTTGCCCGAAAATAAAAAGACTGACACCAAATAATTTAGGACCAGTCTTTTTTTACAAATAGGCCCATAAACTATTTGTCTCGTAGCTCGTAGCTCGCAACCCGCAACTCAATTGCATTTGCGTTATGAGTTATGAGATATGAGTTATGAGATTTTAGTACTAACAGGCGCTAACTCTTTTTACTTTGCTCTTGCGAACAAAGTTCGACTATTCGATTTTCACCGATATCTCCCTAGAAAGGAGGTGATCCATCCACAGCTTCCGCTACGGATGCCTTGTTACGACTTCGCCCCTATTATCGGTCCTGCCTTCGTACCTCTTGCGAGGTCCTTCGGGCATTACCGACTCTCTTGGCGTGACGGGCGGTGAGTACAAGACCCGAGAACGTATTCAACGTGGCGTGGCTGATCCACGTTTACTAGCGATTCCAGCTTCATGAGGGCGAGTTGCAGCCCTCAATCCGAACTGAGAAAAGTTTTAAAGGATTTGCTCCAGCTTACGCTTTGGCGTCCCTTTGTGCTTTCCATTGTAGCACGTGTGTCGCCCAAGGTGTAAGAACCATGCTGATTTGACGTCATCCCCACCTTCCTCCCACTTAAAGCGGGCAGTTTCCTATGACATGTAAAACATAGGATAGG
>JAUSGE010000029.1 GCA_030649205.1 bacterium | reverse complement strand
CGCTCAAGTCATTAACGTGATTTTAGGCTTTTTAGGCATTATCGCGGTAGTGATTATTCTGCTGGGCGGCTTTAAATGGATGACGGCCGGGGGCGGCGAGGACAAAGTGGCCGAGGCTAAAAAATTGATTGTGGCCGGTATCATCGGCCTGGTAATCATCTTGGCGGCCTATGCCATCGCGACTTTTGTCATGGGTCAACTGCTTATCGCGACCAACGCAAATACCTAAAATAACCTTAATATTAGTAAAAAAAGTGGTTCCCGGCCGTTTCCGGGGCCACTGCCGTAAGCGTAAGATAAATTTTTGCGCTTAGAGCAGTGGAAAATCAGATTGTCATTGCGGGCCCCGTACTCGGGGCGAAGCAATCTCTGATTAAGCTCCGAGTACGTGAGATTGCTTCGTCGGCCGATTACGGCCTCCTCGCAATGACAGATAGAGTTTATGTTTATCAAACACTCTAAATTAATTCTTTCCGTCCTGATAATAGTTTTATCATTTTTAATAATGGCGCCGATTAGTTTAGCGGCAGGGACTGATGATGCTCTGGGCGGTTTAAATACTACGGCCACCAAAGGCTATGGCGGTAATTTGCCAGCCATTCAGGACCCTTCTTTAGCCATTGGCAAAGTCGTGGGCGCGGCCTTGGCTTTTTTGGGAGTTGTCTTCTTTGTTTTAATGATTTACGGCGGCTATTTGTGGATGTTTTCCATGGGTAATGAACAAACCGTTACTAAAGCCAAAGACGTAATTATTGCCGCGGCCATTGGTTTGATTATTATCTTAATGGCCTATGTGATAACTTCTTATATTGGAGCGACTTTTACGGCCACTTAGCAGTAATTATGAAGAAACTTTTATTTTTAATTCTCGGTTTAGCGCTTTTAAGTAATATATTTTTTTACACTCTATCGCTTCCTGTTTTGGCCGAATCCACCAAAACTTTCCAGCAAGGCTTGGATAATTCAGCTAATGCGATCGGGTACCCAGCCGTTAACCAAAATAATAATATAACCGCCAGCCTGTATTCAAGGATCGGTTCAGTCTTAAAATTGGTTATCTCATTTTTAGGAATAATTTTTTTAGGTTTAATAATTTACGCCGGCATTATTTGGCTGATGGCGCGCGGCAATGAGCAAGAAGTGACTAAGGCCAGGGAGATTATTTATGGCGCGGCTATCGGCCTGGCCATAGTTTTAAGCGCTTACGCTCTAACCCAATTGGCGGCAACTTTATGGAAATAATTAATAACGCGCGATTTAAAAAAGTTTTTGCCTTGACTCTGATTTTGTCATCATTTTTTTTATATTCAGCTTTCTGCTATGCGGATAATTTAGGCAATGCTTTTAAAGAACCTCTAAATAATGTAGCCGGCGAAAAAGGGGCTGGCTATAAAACTGACGCTAGTCTGGCCAGTCCGGATAGCATGATTAGTTTAGTGATTAGGACAGTAATAGAATTAGTTGGCGTAATTTTTTTGGTGTTGGCGATTTACGCAGGTTATACTTGGATGATGGCGCGGGGCAATGATGAAATGGTGGAAAAGGCTAAAAATACTTTGATTAACGCCATTATCGGTTTGGTAATAGTTCTGGCCGCTTACGCTATCAGCTGGTATGCGCTCAACGCTTTGGGCAGTCAGGTATTAAAATAATAATCATGTCTAAAAAATACCTAAATGCGAGTTTGTTTGTTTGGCTGATGACGGCCATTGCTAGTTTGCCGCATTCGGCCTGGGCCTTTGACGCTTTGGATAAATTGCAAAATATTGGAAGTAATAACGGGCCTTATGAGTCAGTGGATAAGATTGGCTTGTCTAATGTCATCGGCGCGGTAGTTCAGGGCGCTCTTGGCTTGATTGGTACGATATTTTTAATACTCATGCTCTACGCCGGCTATAACTGGATGACGGCCCGAGGCGAAGAAGAAAAAGTTACCAAGGCCAAGGATACTCTGACGCGCGCCATTATAGGTATTATTATTGTGATCGGCTCTTACGCTATCTGGGCTTTTATTTTCAGCGCATTGTTTTAACACCCGCAAATCTACAGGAAATTTAGTAAAAATTAAGATTAACTAATCAATCATATAGGTCGCGATAATTATGTCTAGTAAGCATAAAAAAATTAACCTGGTAATTATTTTGTTCATCCTCTCGCTAGCCGCGGTAAATTTTTGTTCGGCCGCCGGACCGCTAAAGCCGGACGTTAATCAAAATATTTATAATCAAGCGCAAAAAACAGGCGATGCCGGAGGTTATGACACCGGCACTGGCAATACTCTCTTTTCCGTTATTCAAATCGGCATCAGCGCTTTTTTAGGCTTAATCGGCGTGATACTGTTAATTTACATGCTCTACGCCGGCTATAACTGGATGACGGCCCGAGGCGATGAGGAAAAAGTTACTAAAGCCAAGGATACGCTTAACCGAGCGATTATCGGCGCGATTATTATTATCGCCGCTTACGCCATCAGCGTCTTTATCATGTCCAAATTGGAGCAAGGAACTTTAAAAGGCGGAAGCAATCCCGAAAATCTAAACTCCGCCTTCGAATAATTATGAAAAAAAATATTAAACAAATTTTTGTGGCAAGTCTATTGCTGGCTTTAATAGCCGCGCCTTATCTGGCCGCGGCCGACAGCTCGGCTTTAGAAAATTTAAAAAATACTGGTGAAAGCGGCAGTATTGCTCCTTATGCCGCGTATAGTCCGGGGGAAAACGATATTGCCAGTATCATCGGCTTGGTTATCCAGGCGTTTTTAGGCTTGTTAGGCGTGATATTTTTAATTTATGTAATTTATGCCGGCTATAACTGGATGACGGCGCAGGGCGATGAGGAAAAAGTTACCAAGGCCAAGGACACGCTGACGCGCGCTATTATCGGTATAATTATCACTGTGGCCGCCTATGCCATCAGCGCTTGGGTGTTTGATAAACTGGTTACCGGCACGGGCATTCTGCAATGACTTTGATGTCATTGCGAGGAGCGCCAGCGACGAAGCAATCTAACGGATGGCGAGTTTGGTCAAGAGACGCTATTGGCGAGATTGCTTCGCCGCGATTACGCGGCTCGCAATGACAAAAGTAAAGTTATGATAAAAACATACACAAAATTAATTTTTAGCTTTTTATTTATAGCGGCCATGGCTGTTAGTTTTGTTTTCACCGTTCAGTTTAGCCGAGCAAGCGCCGCGGATGATTTACAAACCCAGTTGGATAGCGCGGGAACAACCGGCTGGGGAACTCCAGTAAATGATCCGGCCGCCGATTTACCAAACTTGATCAAAGATGTGGTTAGCGTATTTTTAAGTTTATTGGGCATAATTTTTTTAGTGTTAATCATTTACGCCGGTTATAACTGGATGACGGCGCAAGGCGATGATGAAAAGGTTACTAAAGCCAAAAATACGTTAACGCGGGCGATCATCGGCCTGATCATTATTCTTGCCGCCTATGCCATCACTTATTTCGTGTTTCAGAGTTTATCGGGAGTTAATAGTACGGGAACGATAGTTGGCGGAAGTTAATAGTAAAATAATAAACAAAATAAAGAGGCGTGTCGTAAAGACCACGCCTTTTTTGCTCTACCATTGGTGCGTTTTCATCTGTCGGTGTAAATATACCAATGGTGTTTTTCATTCATGAAGATGGACTGTTGCGGTCCAACCTGGAACGACCATGAACCTACCTGATAACTTCCCTGGTAGACAATACAAACATATTTTCCAGGTATAAGGTAGTCGGTGGCTCGTTCACCCGGGCCAAGTAAATAACTTTTGGTTTCTGGCCCGAAGAGTTTAAAATTATAGCGGTTATTGTTGCTTAGGTTGGCAACCAGCCCTTCGTAGCCCTGCGACACGCCGTTCACTGTATTGGTTTTCACTGGCTCGGCCTCCAATTTATTGAACGCCAGTTTGTCTTTTTTAATGTGGGCGACTTCCCTGGAGTCGGCGAAGAGGTACCAATCACCTTTGTTATATTGTGCCTCGTTGCCGAAGTAAGCGGCGCAACCGGTAAATAATGTTACCGATGCCAACACTAATAATACTGCGAAAGTTCTTGATTTCATGATAAATCCTCCTTTTTTGTTATGACAACTAATTCGTGAGATTGCTTCGGTCGCTAGCGCTCCCTCGCAATGACAGATAGATGCTTTGCTTGGTCTGAAAAAGTTGTTTTTATCGCGCATACAAAATTGTAGCGATTTTTGTAAAAAATACTTTTTACAAAAATCGCCCAAATTTTGTCTAAGCAGGAAAAACAATTTTTTCAGACCGAGCATTTAACTCCGACTTTCCTCAATTATTCTGGTATTCTGGACAGGAAAGCCGGGTAGAAAAAAACTTTTTTAAAGAGCTGATTTTATATTTTAATATATAGCCAAATAAAAATCAAGGTTGACTTGATGGCCAGGATATGATAAGATTAAAATAGATCAATAAGAAAATCCCTATCTAAATAACTCCAAAGAGGAATGGATAGGGATTTTTGTTTATAAAAACGGCTAAGGTTAAATAATATGGAAGCTTTAAGAAAAAACCACAATAAAATAATTAAGCTAAAACAAGCCAAAAAAATAATTATTATTTTAATTGCGGCTTTGTTTTTTGAGTTTATACTATTTCCCCTGCCTTCTTTAGCTGATCAAATCGCAGAAAAAACTAATCAAGGCCATGATCAAGGAATAGTGGCTGACGCGCAAAACGGTGTTAATCAGGCTGTAATAACAAATATGGCAGAATTTAATGGAAAATTGCCGGAAAACGGCGATGCTATCAGGTGGTCAAACCGTTTTGTAGTTACAGCCTACAATTCAGACCCAGGCCAAACTGATGACAGTCCATGCATTACGGCCAACAATTTTAACGTTTGTAATCATGGAATAGAAGATACAATCGCGGCTAATTTTTTGCCTTTCGGCGCAAAGGTTAGGATACCAGAGTTATTCGGCGACAAAGTGTTTGTAGTGCGCGATAGAATGAATAGAAGATTTTCCAACAGGGTTGACGTGTGGATGCTGGAAAAACCTGACGCAATAAATTTTGGTGTTAAGATAGCTAAAATTCAGGTTTTACAGCAATAAGGCGATATTTCATTATAACCCCAAGCGCACCCTATTAGGGGTGCGCTATTATTTAACCGGTAAACTTGTTTTAGGTAACGATATTTGATATATTTAAGAAGTACAATAACCTAGGTCACGTAGCCAAGCGGTAAGGCGACAGTCTGCAAAACTGTTATACGTGGGTTCAATTCCCACCGTGACCTCAACTTTAAGTCCACATTAATGTGGACTTTACTTTTAACCGATATTATTAAAAAAATACTTAAGTCCACTAAACCGTGGACTAAAGTATTGGATATCTGTGGATAACCGGTGTATTGTGTGGATAAACTATAGACTTTAGTCCACGTGTATGTGGACTAAAGTCAGAGTAGTATTATAAACAGTTTTTAAAAGGCTTAATATTAGTATTTATTTTAATCTATTATGTTCATTGACTTTTTTTATTTTTAGTGGTATATTTATATTATAAGTTTCTACTAGCGTAAATGCCAGAGTTCACATGGCAATTTGTCAAAAAACAAAAATAAAATAACGGTAGGTCTTCATGAATACAAAAATATATTGGAGATTTACCACTAGCCAGTAGAAAATCGCTTTTTTCAAGTGAACAAGAAAGCTCACAACCTCGAAGATTAGGGATTTTCTTGACTCATCCAGCGGATAACAAGGAATCAATTTCCTTTTTGCCCACTGGATGGGTTAGAAATAGGTCTTTGGGGATGCGGCTCATGACGGCCATAAATTTATTTTTTATAAAAGGGCCCGTTCTGGGCCGCTTTTAAATTTAAAAATATACCACGCTTGCCAAATGTTTTTGTTTGTTATATTATGATAGAGGATTTATTCTCATTACGAGGATAATTTTTAGTTTAAAAAAATATGGACAAAAAAGTTATAGAAAAAATTAAGAAAGACCTGCTGGCCAGAAAAAAGCAAGTCATAGGCGATTTAAAAGCTTTTACCAAAAAAGACGCGCATGAAAAAGATGATCATCATGTTAAATTTCCCAATTATGGGGATAAGAGCGATGAAAATGTGCAAGAGATTGACGAGTACACGACTAATTTGGCCACGGAAAAAGTTTTAGAAAGCACTCTGCGCGATATTGATAACGCTTTGGACAGAATCGCCAAAGGCACCTACGGTATTTGCAAATATTGCAAAAAGGAGATCGGCGAAAAGCGCCTGTTGGCCCGGCCGGTGGCCAATACTTGCATCAGCTGTAAAACCAGGTTGCAGAAAATGAGTTAATTTTATGCTAAAAAAAATAATAGCTTTGCTCGCGACTATTATTTTTTTAGATCGGTTATTAAAGGCGATGGCGGTTTCAGGGGTTTTCTCCGAGCCCGTGAGATTAGTCGGCAGTATATTTCAATTATCTTTTACTAAAAATTTTGCCATTGCCTTTTCTCTGCCGCTTTACGGTGTCGCGCTGGAGCTGATTATCGGTTTGATCATCTTTGGACTGCTGTATTATTTTGTTAAATTATATTCGGCCAAGGATTACCCGAAAGCCGCTTGCCTTGTTTCCATTCTGCTGGGCGCGGCCAGCAACCTGTTTGACCGGCTGAAATACGGCTATGTGATTGATTATCTGGACGTAAAATATTTTACCGTCTTTAATCTGGCGGACATGATGATTGTGGGAGGAGCGGCGGGGTTATTATTTTTTTTAAAAAAGAGCATTAAATAAAATTTATGCCTTTAGCCTATACCGGGCATTTAATTGAAAGAGAATTATTTGGCGGAGCAAAGCCTGAAAAAAATGCTGAATTGAAAGACAGATATGTTAAATATCGCGATGCCGTGAATATAGCAAAAGAACGTCAGCCTATACATGAAACAGAATTTTCAATAAGTTTACGCTCTAAAATTGGCGAGATCATGGAATTTGGTATTGATAAAATAAAAATATTTACCGCAATTGGCACGCCCTTGGACAAATACCACGGCGTTGACGCTTTTGTGGAGACTGATTTAAGCCAAGGGAGGAAAGTGGTAGTTACGCTTGACGTTACTCAAAATCCCAACAAGGGAGACAACTATAAGGCGGATATTGTTTTTTTTGTGCCGTCAGACGGTATTGACCAGGAGCTAGATAAAGCAGGGTATGATGAAATAGTGAATGAAGTCGCCCAACAAGTGGTTGATAGAATAAAAGAATCAAAATAATATAGGAGGTATATTATGCCAGGAGATGACATAAAAATTAAAAAACGACTGTTTGGGGAGTCGGTTACGGATCAAACTAAAAAAGGCTCGTCCACGTTAGATTTAAGTTTGCTCTCGCAACCGTTTGAATGGAAAGAGGCGGTCACCTATTTGTTTTGCCAAAAGTGCGGAATGTTATCCGAGGTGAATCGACAAGGAGCGGAATATTTGTGCGGCCAAGCTAAAGCACAAGCCCCCGAGGTTTTTAAAAACGTTTATTTTACGTCAGAAGCTTGTTCTTTATGCGGCCAGGATATTGGCGTAAGAATCAATTATATCAATTGATATTAATTGTTCTGCTGTTGCTTTTGCTTTTGCAACTTATTTTCACCAGTCTTGTCCCCAGGGGCAAGACTTTTTTTATTTTGTCCGCCCATTCAATGACCGTAACCGTGTCCGGACGGTTAAAATATTCGGTCGCGCCGATGGCGATTATGTCCTGGGCGGATTTAAGGCGATAAGCGTCAATATGAACCAGATGCTTGATGCTAGGCGATTTAACCTGGTAGACCTTCATTAATACAAAGGTCGGGCTGTTAACGCGCTTCTTAATGCCCAGCCCCGCGGCCAGACCTTTGGTAAAAATAGTTTTACCCGCGCCTAAGTTGCCGATCAGGCCGATAACTTCGCCGCCTTTAAGGGTTTTGGCGAATTTTTTAACCAAGGCGAAAGTTTGTTGTTCGGAGGCGGAGATAAATTTCATGTGGGCGCTTGAGGGATCGAAGCTGCTCCTCGGTGCCCAAACGGGGCGGTGCCAACCTCGGGGCAGAAGATCCAAAACGGAGAGGCCTCCTCGGCTTATCTCGTTAAATGTTTGGTGGACAGTGCAGGACTCGAACCTGCAACCCCTGCGATGTAAGCGCAGTGCTCTACCATTGAGCTAACTATCCATGCAAGTGCCCAGGACAGGACTTGCACCTGCAAGGAGTTGCCTCCACATGCACCTCAAGCATGCGCGTATACTAATTCCGCCACCTGGGCCGGTAGTTAAGCGAGTTTTACTTCTTTAAGTTTTTTCTTATAGCCTTTCTTCAGGAAGTAAAGTTTAGCGCGCTTTACTTTGGCTTGCTTTTTGATTTCAATCTTTGTGATTGAAGGCAGATGAATGGGAAAGATTTTTTCCACGCCCACGCCGTCGGAAACCTTTCTCACCGTGATAGTGGCGCCGGCTTCATTGCCGTGCTTTTTGGCGATGATGATGCCTTCGTAGTATTGCACCCTTTCCTTTTCTTCGCCCTTGGCGTTGAGTTCTTTAATTTTTTGATGAATTCTGACGGTCATGCCGGGTTTCAGGTCTTGGGCATTAATTATGGTGCCGGTTGTTTCTTTGGCCATACAATTTCGCGGGTATTAAAAATAGAACATCAAGAGTTCTATTTTAAATATAGTAAATATTTAATAATGATACAATATTATAACAATTAGCGGGGTTTGTCAATAGCCAATTTTAGCGTTTTCTAATGATTTGAGCAACCTGGGCGATAGTTTGGTTTAATTCGCCTTCCTTATTTTCTATAATATAGTCATAAATATTCAGATGCTTCAACCATTTCTTGGTATATCGCAGTCGTTCTTGCACGAATTCTTCGGTTACATTGCCTCTTCTCCTGATCCTTTTTTCCAATATTTCCAGCGGCGCATTGATAAAAATAGCGATAATGCCAGGCATTAATTTTTTTGCCGTAATCACGCCCTGATATTCTATTTTCCATAAACCGATTTTGCCGCCTTTCCGTACTCTGGTAATTTCATCATAGGTAACACCGTAATAATTATCATTATATTCCCGGGCATATTCAAAAAGTTTTTTTTCTTCAATCAGTTTAGTAAAATCGTCTCGGCTGATAAAATAATACGGTTGGCCTGATTTTTCTCCAGGCCGCATCTGGCGCGTGGTTGTGGTGATAACCCGTTCTGTCGGCAGGATTTTTTTCAAGCCGTCAATGATACTGTCTTCACCCGCGCCGGATGGACCGGAAATGATAAAAATATTGTTTGGCATATTTATTAATTTCTTGATTTCCTGCCTGCCGGCAGGCAGGCCGCCTGCGCGAGAATGACAATTAACATTAACTCCGGCTAAAGCCGGGCAGAATGAAAAAATTTATTTGACTGTTTTCAAAATATTTTTTAACTCCGGCGGTAAGTCTATTTTAAAGCTAATCTTGTTGTTTTGCAAGTCCGTAAAAGACAGGCGGTTGGCGATTAAAAAAATGCGGTTAAGGCCGAGCTTCTTATTTTTCAGCCTGGTTTTAGCCGTGGCGTAAATGTTGTCGCCGAGGAGCGGATGATCGTAAGCGGCCAGATGCACCCGGATTTGGTGGGTGCGGCCGGTAATTATTTTTATTTTCAGTAAAGTGTAATTAACAAATTTTTTTATCACTTGAAAGCGCGTTTCCGCCTGCCGACCCAGGGTTGACGCCTCGCCTTTGACTGTCGCCGGCAGAGCCGCCATTTTATAGCCCTGGCTGGCGCGGATGATGGGAAAATTAATTGTGCCGCTGTGTTTTAAAATTTTACCATGGACTAAAGCGACATATTCTTTGCCCACGATTCGGTTTTGAAATTGACTTTTTAAATTGTTGAATGAAGCCTGGGTTTTGGCAATGACCATTAGGCCGCTGACATCCTTGTCCAGGCGGTGCATGATTCCGGGCCGCTCCGGTTCATCGCCGACTTCAGTAATGGCCGGGTATTTGGCTTTAAGCCAGTCAGCTAAAGTGTAGCCGGCGCGGCCATGAACAGCCAGACCAGATGGTTTGTTGATGACTATAAATTCGTCGGTTTCATCAATAATTTTTATATTCGGCAATTTTTTTTCACTTAGACGTTCAGCGTTCGCTGTTCCGCAAATATTTTTTTCCGCAATATTGATTTTGTCGCCGGCCTTAAGCTGATAATGCGCGGTGGCCGGAAGATTATTAACGGTTATAGCCTCAAGTTTAATCAACTTTTGCAGCTGGCTGCGGGATAAGCCTTTGAGATGCTGGGTTAAAAATTTATCCAGGCGCTGGCCGGAAATTTCTGGCGATATATTAATAATCATATAATAACGCCGGCTAAAGCCGGGTAGAATTTATGTTAAAGGTATTTTTCAGGCTTTCCGCCATTTTGTCAAGGGTAAAAAATTGATTAACCCGTTCCCGGCCGTTTCTGCCCAGCTGAAAGCGCAATTTTTTGTCCTGGTGCAATTTTATGATTTGTCTGGCCAGCATTTCCGAGTTGTCGGTTTCCAGCAATGAGCCGGTTTTATTTTCTATAACCAAGTCTTCCAGGCCGATGTTGCGCGCCGCCAATATCGGCAGTCCGGCGGCCATAGCTTCTAAAATATTGCCATAATCATCAAGCTTTAAAGCGTCGCCCGCGGCCAGGTAGACATCAAGGCCGTCCAGCCATTTTTTCAATTGTTCCTGTTCGCCAACCAGCCAGACTAAATTTTCAATTTGCATTTTTTTTGCCAGCCAGGAAAGATTTTTTCTTTCCTCGCCCTCGCCGATAATAATCAGCTGGATATTGGCTATGACCGGCGAGCAGATTTTTATGGCTTGAAAAATTGTTTCAATTTTTTGCCGCTGATTTAATTCCGTGATCGCGCCGACGGTAAAATATTTTCTATGGAAATTCGCCTGTTTGGCGGCGGCTAATTTATTAAAAATATTTTCCTGGTATTGATTCGGCTTCGCGCCAGGATAGATTAAGCTGATTTTTTTTCTCCCGCCAAAATTTTCAAGCTGTATTCGGCCGTAGTTATTGAAGACAATAATTTCGGCTAAGCCGCAATTCAGCTTATACAGCCCCAATAAAAATTTATTAATTTGCCGATAATTTGTGGCCGGACTTTCCAGCCAAACGACTTTTATCTTGAGCGCGTAGGCTAAAACAGTAACTATAATTTTTTCATTTAAATTAAGGCAGATGATTAAATCGGCTTGGCGCTTAATTTTTAGCCTGATCAAAGACGCTAAGAGCTTAAGCTGAATGAATGGCAGCATGATTGAGAATAATAGCATGCCGGCTTTATTTTTTAAGCTTGGCCCTAGAAAGATTTTATTAGTCGGCCAATTATTTTGTTCAAATGTTTTTGTTTTTGACCAGAGGATGAAGTTGAAATCCTGGCGCGCCAGTTCTTTAAAAGCGCGCTGAAGCAGATTATTTTTATCGGCCGAAGAATTAATGATTAGAATTTTATGCGGCATAAATTAATTTAATAATCCGGTCAAATCTTTTTTGCTTATGCCTTTAAAAGCATAGAGGCAGGCAAGGTAGGCAATGGCCGCCAAGGGAATAATAAAAAATAAGCTATATTTATCAATCAGCCAATAGACAATTAAAACCATGATTAAGGAGGCGGCCAGAGATTTTAATAAGATATTGATTTTAAGCCTGAATCGGCCGTATTTGATTACAGCATATAGGGAAAACAAAGAGATGGCTATTTCACTGTAGACCGTTACCCAGGCCGCGCCGTAGTAGGAATATAAGGGTATAAGAATTAAATAGCCGGCTAGCGCGGTTAGCGCGGTAAAAATATAAGCCGGTATCAGTTTTTTTTGCTTATCCATGGCGATCGCGGCATGGGTTAACAGGCAGCTCATGAAAATAAAGCCGACCGCCAAAATTAAAATTTTTAAAATATCGCCGGCCAGGATAAAATGTTCTCCGGCGATTAATCTCATTAATGGCTTGGCCGTAATCTGCGCGCCGATGATTAACGGCACGGCCAGGATAAACATGGCGTCCAGTGATTTTTGCAAAACCAAATTAAACCGCGCGGCATCGCGTTCAGCCCAAATTCGCGTTAAAATTGGCAGAATTAGTCCGGCAAACATGAAAGGCAAGGCAGTTAAAACATCAATGATTCGGTAAGCGGCTCCGTAAAGGCCGACTTCGCCTTGGCTTTTTAAAAGCGATAAAATCAAGGCGTCGGCCCGGAGGTAAATCAAATTAAAGAAAATGGTTACGCCCAAAGGCCAGGATTTTTTAATAATGGCGCGCCAAACTTCAAAATTAATTTGCCAGCCGATTTTAATCCGGCGGCGCGCGAACCAATAATGAATTATAAAGCTGATCAAGCCGGAGATAAAAGTGGCGGCCATAATGCTTAACAGGCCGAGATTAAACCGCGCGGTTAAAATGATGCCGGCCAGCAAGGCTATTTTACCGGCCACATCGGCCGCGGCCACGATGGCCATGGTTAAATTATTTTGGAACCAGCCGACTAAAATTTGATTTAAAGCGGTAAAGAAAAAAGACAGGCTGGCGATGGCCGCGCCATATTTGATAATTGGCTCGTAAGGGAAGAAAAAAATAGCCAGCGGCGCAAACAGTAATAGCAAGCAGGCGGAAACCAGGCGCAGGCTAAAGAGATTGTTTAACAGCTTTGCCTGATCAGCTTGAGGCTGGCTGACCATTTGTGAAGTTACCAAGGTTAGTCCAAAATCTGCCATGATGCCGAAAAAAGAAAGAAAAGTAATAATGGTTATATATTGGCCAAAGCCGGTTTGTTTTAAATATCTGGCCATGATAGCCAGCGCCGCCAGCCCTAGGATGGTGGAGATAATTTTACCGATTATTTGTATGATGGTATTGTGAGCGATTTGCGCGAATAATTTCATTTTTGCTTATTTTGGCTTATTTGGATATAATGTAGATATAATTATTATAGCAAAATAATATGCTTAAGCATAACTTAGCTGTTGCGTTAGCGGCAATGATATTATTGTCCGGGTTGCCGCTTCAGGCCAGAGCGGAAACCATTTTGGAAAAAGTTCAAACCGGAGGATTGAACCAGGTTGGCCAGGCCTACCAATCAGGCGCGCCGCGGGATATTAGGTTCACAATTATTGACATTATTAACATAGCTTTAGGCTTTTTAGGCGTTATAGCCGTGGTTTTAATTCTTTACGCCGGTTTTCGCTGGATGACGGCCGGCGGCAATGAAGAAAACGTGGCCGCGGCCAAGAAGATTTTAATCGCCGGCGTTATCGGCTTGGTGATTATTTTAGCTTCCTACGCGCTGGCTAATTTTGTGATTAGCCAGATTTTTAAGGCCACGACTGGCATGGAATAAAAAATAAATTAATATTTAAAATTAAGATTATGAGAAAAAAAAGGCATAAAACGATTATTGCCCTGCCAATGATTTTATTGGTTTTGGGCTGGGCCTTGGCCGTTGCTTCGCCGGCGCCGATTTTGGCGGCCACGAATTTGGATCAAATTTGGGGGAACGGCGTGCGCAACGAGATCAACAACGGGCCTCTGGGCGGGGTCAACGATAATGATCCTCGCCTGCTGGCGGTGAAGATAATCAATATTGCCCTGGGATTTTTGGGAATTATCGCGGTTATATTAATTCTTTACGCCGGTTTTCGCTGGATGACGGCCGGCGGCAATGAAGAAAATGTGGCCGCGGCCAAGAAGATTTTAATCGCCGGCGTTATCGGCTTAGTGATTATTTTAGCGTCTTTTGCCCTGGCTAATTTTGTCATCAACCAATTGATTGGGGCGACTACCGGGACTATACCGACCTAGCGAGATTGTCATTGCGAGGAGCCTGTACTCGGGCGACGAAGCAATCTCACAAACATCGAACTTTTTCTAAAATTAATTGTCCGTGAGATTGCCGCGCTCCCTTCGGTCGCTCGCAATGACAAACGTTTTATGTTTAAAAGAGCTCATCGGCTTAAAATATTATTGTTTATTTTAGTGTTGTTTTTATTCTTTATTTTTTCTTTCAGCCGCGGGCAGGTTTATAATAGAGAAGAATTGAGTTATGGCGTAACTTTTTCTAAAAAACAGGCGGTCAGTTTGGGCTTTGATTGGAAAAGAATTTATTTATCTATTTTTGATGATTTGGGGGTAAAAAGAATCCGTTTGCTGGCCTATTGGAATGAAATTGAAAGCGAACAAGGAAAATATTCCTGGCAGGACTTGGATTGGCAGATTAATCAGGCTTCCGAGCGCCAGGCCAAAATTATTTTAGCCGTGGGCGGACGGCTGCCGCGCTGGCCCGAGTGCCATTTTCCGGATTGGACCAAGGGCAGGCTGAAGGCGCAGGTGGAAAGTGAAACTTTGTCTTATTTGGCTCAAGTGCTTGAGCGCTATAAAGGCAATCGGCAGATCATGGCTTGGCAGATTGAAAATGAACCGTTTTTATCGCATTTTGGCGATTGTCCGCAGTTTGACAAGCAATTTTTAGATCAGGAAATCGCTTTGGCTAAGAGCCTTGATTCCCGGCCGATTATAGTTACGGATTCAGGCGAACTGTCGTTTTGGCTGGGCGCGGCCGGACGGGCTGACATTTTCGGCACTACTATGTATCGCGACACTTACTCCGGTTTTTTTAAAAGTTATATTCATTATCCCATTGGCCCGGGATTTTTTCGTTTCAAAAAGAATTTAGCCTCCTTGTTTGCCAGCCCCAAGGATTGGCTGGTGATTGAATTGCAGGCCGAGCCCTGGGGCAAAGCGCCTTATCAGACTTTGCCCCAGGCCGAGCGCGATCAGACTATGAATTTAGGCAAATTTAAGGGCATGATTGAATTCGCGCGGCAAACCGGCTTTAAAGAGTTTTACCTCTGGGGCGTGGAGTGGTGGTATTGGGAGCTGTCCCAGGGGCGGCCGGAAGTTTGGAATTACGCGAGGACGCTGTTCGCTCATTAAGGCTCGGTTTGAAAAATTGTTTTTCCTGCTTAGACGAAATTTGGGCGATTTTTTTTCAAAAAAAATGGTTTAAGGGAAAATTAGGGTGCTTATTTTTTCAATATTTGGCAAATTATTTTGTTTCGGCTGCTCCTGCCTTGACCCCGATGGACATTTAAAAAGTTCTTTAAAGCTGAAATATATCCGTCTAATGAATTAGTGGTATTAGGCAGGTGCAATTCAGGATATTTCTGGTAAGTGAACAGATATGGCAGATTGTTTTTTAGGCTACGGAAAGCGGCTCTCAATCTTTTATGCGTGTAAAACCATTGATTGGTAAACGGATTAATAGTTTTTTCTTTTAAAAATTTTTGCCATTTTTCATACCAGGCGGTTAGTAAATCGGAAAAATATTTTTCATTGCTTTTAGTTAATTGTCTGGCGATAATCATCAGCTCTTGGGCCGCCTCTAATTTTGGACGGCTGGTCAAATATCTTCGGATAATGGCAACTTGATGAAATTGGCACATTTGAGCCGGTATGCCGCGAAAGGAATCTCTAATGCCCGGTCTGCCGTCTAAAACCACAGCTTTAATGGCGAACCCCTTACTTTCCAGCTCCAGTTTTAATTGTTCATATTGACCCGCGGTCTCAACATAAATTTTTTTCCAGATTAGATTTTGTTTTAAATTCGGTTCTCTAAAAATTAGCATGCCGTCTGATCGCGAGAAAAAAGTGGCATCAGCTACGACTACGATTGACCGAGGAATAATGTCGATGATATTACTATCGTCGCCATTAACTTCTTTCAATTGTTGTAAAACCCATTTTCGACTTCGATGATATTTCCCGCCGAGAATTTTAGCGGTTTGACGGCCAAAAATATATTCATTCTGAATTTTCTTGAGAAATTTTTGTTTTCGCCTTTTGCTCTGGAAACTGGCGCCGCAAGTAGCGCACTGATACCGTTGAACATCGCGTCGCTTTCCTTTTTTAATTACCTTTGACGCTTGGCAAACTGGACATTTTTTTATATACCATACATTTAGATTTACGGTTAATTGTAAATTGTGCCGTTATTTTATCTAAAGTATGAACAAAAATCAAATTATTAAGCACCCTAATTTTCTCTTAACTCAAAAAAATCGCTACAATTTCGTATGCGCGATAAAAACAATTTTTTCAAACCGAGCGAATTGTTTTTGTTAATGACAATAAAAATATGACTAAACCAAATAAAAATTATTCCATTGGCGTGGATATAGGAGGAACAAAGATGAGCGCGGTTTTATTTGACGGACAAAAAGTTTTGGCTGATTATGTTTTGGCCACGCCCAAAGATGATCTGGAGCATTTCATGATTATGCTTAAGGCTTTGATTGAGCCATTGCAGGAAAAAGCCAGAGTCAGCGGCGCTGTCATTAAAGGCATTAGCTTGGGCATTCCGGGTATGCTGGATTATAAAGAAAGCAAGATTGTTGAAGCGCCGAATTTACCGTTTTTGAACGGACTTAAATTGCCGGAGAATCTGGCGGCTAAACTGGGAGTGGAACAGATTAAAATGGATAATGATGTTAATTGTTTTTTGCGCGCGGAAATTAAATTCGGCGCCGGCCGGAAATATAAAAATGTTTTTGGCATTACCGTGGGTACTGGCATCGGCGGCGCTTGGTGGCATAATAATGAAATTTACCAGGGGGCGCACGGCGGCGCGGCTGAAGCCGGCTGGCTGATTGTTGATTTTAAAGAAGGCATGGCCTTGGAGCAGGCCTATCATAAACTTACGCAAAACAGTCCGGCCGCCTTGGCTGACGAAGCTTATCGCGGCGATGTTTTGGCGCAAAAAGTTTATGATGAATTCGGCCATTATCTGGGCATTAGCTTAGCCAACATAGTGAACATCCTAGATCCGGAAATCATCATCGTGGGCGGCGGCGTGGTGGAATCCAGCGATTTGTTTTTATCCCGCACCAAAAAAATCATGCGCCAATATATTAAGTCGCCTGAAGCCAAAGTTGTAAAAATAGTTAAAGGCAAGCTGGGCTCTAACGCCGGAGCGATTGGCGCGGCGATGCTGATCTCATAGCTCGTAACCCGTAACCCGCAACTCATAACTCTATTTTATGGGATATCATGATGAACTTAAATTAAAGATGCATCAGTATGTGAAATCCGTATATAAAGCCAGCAGAAATTTTCCCAGAGACGAATTATATGGGCTTACATCTCAATTAAGAAGAGCGGCCTTGTCAATTATTTTAAATTACATAGAGGGTTTTGCCAGAAGGAAAGGCGATAATTGCAAAGTATATAAAAATTTTTTAGAAATATCGTATGGCTCGTTAAAAGAAACAAAGTATTTAATCTATTTTGCTCTATCGGAAAATTATTTAAAGCAGGATGACTATGACTTATTATCAAAATTAGCGGATGATATCGGCGGCATGGTTTGGGGAATAATAAGCAAGATAAAATAAAAACTTCCTTAGGGAAGTTTTTTGAATTTGGGTTACGGGTTATGAGCTATGAGTTGCGAGTTGTCAGCCGCCCGACTTGCCCAGAGTTTCAATCAGGAATCTGACCAAAGCGTAGGCCGTGAAAATCATGGCCAGGCCCAGGGCCGCCCAGATAATAATATTTTTGCCCTTGGTTACCCGCTCCTGGTTGCCGGCCGACAGCATCCAAGTCGCGCCGCCGAAAATAAACATCACCAAAGCCAGCGAGCCGATGATGCCCATGGCGTATTGGATGATGTTGCCGAGCAGAGTGGGAATGTCTTTGCTGGTGGCGTTGCCGGTCAGGGGGTTGGTGAGTTGGACCGGTTGACCGGGGGCGCCGCTTGCTCCAGGCCCGCTAATGTTGGGTGCAACAGCTCCATTACCACTTATGTTAGAATTTGGCGAGTATGTGCAAGAGCACACATCAGGGCAGTTGTCAGTACTGCAATTAGTTACCCAACTAGTATTTCCGTCGCAGTCGCAGATAGCATTGCTATCAGCTTTAGCGTGACGAGCAGTTATAAGAAACGCAAAAAATAGAACAGTAATTAAACAAATTTTTTTAAGCACATTTTGAGTATAAATTATAATTACTAACATTATAGCAGATTTTTTTAAAAAAATAAAAGGGGCAAGTTGGACTTACCCCTAGTGTACTAAATTTTTCCTCCTTCTTTTAATTTCCTTCAATTAAAATCCCCTGCTTTTCCTTACTATATATGCGGAAAATGCAGGGATTAACTGTTGGAGCGTTGATATGCGGCTCACCAGGCACAACCGCAATCCGTAGTCCGTTGTCAAATACGACCTCGTAAGGCTTGCCGCCCGTTGAGGTCAAATCATAATGAACGCCGCTAGGGACGAATATCCTTGACGAATAACCATCATCGCTGATCTCATAAAGGCGTTTGTCGCCTTTTTTGAGTTCAATGACTGGCTGGGCCGCAGAGGGAATCTGGTTGGGCGCTGGCGGCGGATCAGTTTGTGCTATGAGTTTTTCAATCTCCTTACGGTGATCAATTAACTCTTGAGTTCGTTTTTTTATCTCATCATATTTCCCATCTTTCATTAAGTTGGGAATATCGGCGGCGAGGGCATCGTCCTTTTTTCGTAATTCCAAAAAGAGTACCGACCTGGCTTCCGACAAACCGGGGTCAATGAATTTTGCGATTTGGGCATCGCGGTAATTCTTTCCCCACGGAAAGGTATCGTAACTTAGGGGAAAGTTTATTCTAAAAAACCACCAAAGTAATCCACAAATAATTACGACGCTAATTATTGAACCGGTAATTACCGCTATCCATGGGTATGTTTTGCGGAGACTGTGGATTCCGTAACCTAATTGGAACAGCATCAGAGTAGCTATCCCTACTTGCAAACGCCATGTCAGTAGCGCCAACAAAAAGGCAACCACAAAAGTAATAATACTATACTTAGCATAAATTTTCATTAGGACCTCCTTTAAAAATTAAATTCTTTGTTATCTTCCACAGTTATCGCCCACGAACGGATTTAATTACACTGGGAAGCACTTCAACAATTAGATCTGACAAAATGTCAGATCTAAATAACTCCCAAAAAGATGGCCTGACATTAGTCGGCGGTGTGGTAGCACTTCCGGCAGGGGTGGCAGTGGTTGAAGTTGGTCTTTTGGCAGTAGCAAGATGTCCAGAGAACGCCAAAAGCCTTTCAAAAAACGGATCTCGGGCGCTGGCAGTATTATAGTGTTTGTCCACCAGCTTTTCTATCCCCTTGCGGAATCCTTCCATGGCTTCCTCACGGCAAGCAAGAATGCCATAAAAAATGCAAAATATGGTCCATAGAAGAACCGCCAGAAAAAATGGTTTTTGCCATTGTCCCAAACTCTGCGGTTGGTCTAATTTTATTTCCTTAGCGCTCCCTTTGACTCCCGGCAGGTTATTAAAAAATACCTGCTGATCCGAGAGTTTAGTTTGGGAAAAATCAATTAGTGGATTGCCTAATCCAAAAATAAAAGCAATCAACCAACTGGCCAACCAAAGGGCGCCCATAAAAAGAATAAAATATTTTGCAATTTTATTATTTCTTCTGTCCTTTGCCATTTGCGCCGGGGTCTTAACAACCCTTTTAATAATATGCATGACAGAAAAATTTCTAATCCCGGAAATATGAGCCGAGACTTTTGTCTCTTTCCCTGCCGGGAGAGGAGTTATGGGGTCAGGATACATCGTATCCCCTTGACTATTGGTGATGGCGACTTTCTGTTCTCCGTCACGGGTGAAGACTACCTGCTTCCGCCCCAAGCCCTTATCCACGATATTGAGGACGCGGGCGAAAATTCTAATGTCCCTGTTAGGCAACTCACTTTTTAGCAGTTGCAACTCAACTGGATCACTTAGAGCAGCGGCCGGGGTGGTAGCAGTGGGTGTTGGAAGTACAACAACGGGTACAACAGGAGTTGGTGGCGTTGCGGTTGTAGCAGGGGGAGTAGTAGGCGTTGCTGTACTTGTAGGTTTTTTTGCCATGATAATTTTCCTCCAAAATTTTTTTGATTGTTTGTTGTTTTTCAATTTTCAAAGTCCGACAATCGAACCTTTGTGCCTCACCCTTGGCCTGCCTAAAAATAAACAGGTCAAGAGGGAGATATAAAGGTTCGATTTGGTTCTGTTTGGCATAACAATGCTAAAAGAACTAACTGCTAACCATAGCATAAAATCAAAAAATCGTCAACGAATGACGATTTTTATGGCTAATGTTAAATGATTTATTAATTAATGCCCGCTTCTATTAGAGACTTATTTATCTCTGGAGCGCTTGGCAATTTTTTCCATTCTTCACGATGCAGATATTTTATTTTATCCGTGTCCAGTTCCAAAGTCGTTATCCTTTCATCCGCCCAGGAAAACATTTTATCCGTGGTCGGCCGTTTAGCTATTTCTTCTTTAACCTCTTTGAAGTTATCGCCTATTTCAACAAACTTTTTGTCTATTTCAACAAACTTTTCATCTAAATATTCTTTTTGTTCGCTAAAGGCTGAATTTACAGTAATTGCCAATTCATCAATTTTATTATCAATTTTTTTAGTCAATTCGCTGGTTATTTCCTCTTTTAATATTTTGTTATTCTCTTTAAGTTTTTCGTCCATTAACTGGCCGATTTGTTGCAGGTCTTGTGCTTGCATAACATGTATGATTAAATATTTTGAAATTATATTGTAATTATATCTCTCTCGCTTTGTTTATGTCAACTTCGAGTCTTCGTGAGATTGCTTCGTCGCCTGATTACAGGCTTCTCGCAATGACAATAAATTTTTGAATTCCCTCCTGCGCTCGCCTCGGCTCGCGCCGACGCGAGACGGGCGGGAATGACAAATAAACAAAACGGCTCCACAGGCCTGACGGCACTATGGAGCCAAAAACGATAAAAATCCCCCTAACCCCCTTTGTTAAAGGGGGTGAAGGCGCTTTGATTTTTTGGCGCGCCAGTCGGCTATTTTTTTATGATTACCGGATAATAATACTTTGGGAACGCGGTAGGATTTAACCCCCCTGCCCCCCTTTATAAGGGGGGTGGCGGTAAAAATTTCCGGGCGGGTGTAATGCGGATGTTCTAAAACACCGGCAGTGGAGTGCGATTCGTATTTGGCGCTGTCCGCGTTGCCTAAAGCGCCGGGCAGAAGGCGGGTGATGGAGTCAATAATGGCCAGAGCGCCGATCTCGCCGCCGGTTAAAATATAATCGCCGATGGAAATTTCTTCGTCAATAAATTTTGTGATTCTTTCATCCACGCCTTCGTAGCGGCCGCAGATTAGGATGATATTCTTAAGCTGGCTATGCGATTTTGCCAGGCGCTGGTTCCAGGTTTTGCCCTTAGCGGATAATAATATGGTTTTAACCCCCCTGCCCCCCTTTGCAAGGGGGGTAATATCGCGCAGGGCTTTGTATAATGGTTCAATCTTCATGACCAGGCCGGCGCCGCCGCCGAACGGGGCGTCGTCCACGGTTTGATGCTTGTCCGTTGTCCAGTCGCGCAGGTTATGAATTTTTATAGTGATCAATTTATTGGTTAGCGCGCGCTTAAGAATTGACTCGTTAAAATAAGAGTCAAAGATGTGAGGAAAAATTGTGATGATGTGGAAGGTCATATAATAAGGAAATGGATTCCCGCTTTCGCGGGAATGACAAGGACGGGAATGACAGTAGAAACAAAAAGCCACAAGTTAATGTGGCTTTTTGTTTATATCTATTTTTGCTGTTAGATTTTTAAATCATCAACCGATGAAGTGTCAATACCGGCGCTTTCGCTTCTTTCGCTTCTGGCCGGCCGGCGCGAGCCTTCGGGCTCGTAAATTTTTAGGTTCACGCGGGCGTTGTTCTTAGCGCCGACGATTTTCAGCAAAGTGCGGATCGCTTGAGCGGTTTGGCCTTTTCGTCCGATGATATATCCCATATCAGCCGGATCGAGTTTCAGAGTCAATAGTACTCCCATTTCATCAACCGTTCTTTCCACTGATACCGCGTCAGGGTTAGAAACGACGGACTGGGCGATGAACTCCAAGAATGCTTGATCTGTTGGTTTGGCAGCCATAGTTTTTCTGGTTCTTTCAAAGCTGACTTATTAAATTTTCCTGTCAGAAGTGAAAGATTTTTTTAATTATTATTCCCTAAATTAGGGTTATTTTATTATAACACAAATTAAATATTTGTCAAGCTTGAGCCGGAGTTCCTGCCGGCGCTGCAACCGGCGCGGCCTGGGCCGGCGCCTTTTTGGGCTTCCTGTCTTTTGACGCCTTAACCTTTTTGCCTTCAACTATTTTTTTTTCAATCAGCAAATTATTAACCGTGTCCGACATACCGGCGCCCTTTGATAGCCAGTATTTGGTTTTTTCCGCGTTGATTTTCAGCTCTTTAGTGTGAGGATTATATGAACCCAAAATTTCCAAAGCATCGCCGTAAAGGTCCTTTTGCTTGGGCGAAATAATGACGCGATAAAACGGCTTATTCTTTTTGCCAATTCTTGATAATCTAATCATTAACATAATGTTTGGATATTAGCTTAATAATAATTTTTTGTCAATTTTGCCTATCGGAGCGGGTAACGGGAATCGAACCCGTATCTCTACCTTGGCAAGGTAATATAATAGCCATTATACGATACCCGCGTTTATCTAGTGGTCCAGGTGGGAGTCGAACCCACATGCCTATAAGACGCAACATTTTAAGTGTTGTGCGTATACCAGTTCCGCCACTGGACCTTGCCCGGTGGAGATGAGGGGAATTGAACCCCTGTCTAATAAATTTTTTAAAGCAAGTTTACAGATTAGAGCGGTTTGTTGTTTCGCCGCGCCCGTAAAAACCGGACAAAATCGGCCGCGGCTAGCTTTAAATTTTTAAGACAATCGCCTAAAGCGGACGACTGTACGAGCCTAAAATATGACACCCGTGATCCGACCCTTAGGCTAGGCCGGGCGGATGGTTGCGGCAATTAAGCGGCAACTGGCGCAAAAGCGGGCATTCTCCAAGAGAATGTCATTTTGCTTAATAAGTTTTTGGCACTTATTATGTTAGCTAGCTCGGATTAAAGTGACGGCTAACGCGCACTTCTGAATGCTGAAAAAAAATTTTATTATCGATGCCTGGCATCCCCAAATTTTTAAATTCTAAACTCTAATATCTAAATCCTAAACAAACTCAAAATCCAAATGTTCAAAACTGTCTGCATCTCGTTTGGAATTTTGAATTTACTATTTTGGATTTGTTTAGAATTTAGAATTTCGTATTTAGAATTTTATTCTTTGTTAAGGTCCTAATATTCCTGTCTAATTCTCTTTTCTTTATTACTTCCCGCTTATCATATTTCTTTCGGCCTTTGCCCACGCCGAATTCCAGCTTAATAAAACTACGCTTAGTATATATTTTTATGGGCGCTAATGTCAAGCCTTGCTCATCTTTTTTGCCCATTAAATATGCGAGCTCTTTCTTTTTTAACAGCAGTTTTCTGGGCCGGGCCGGTTCGTAGTTAGTAATTTTGCCCGCGTGCTTGTATAAGGGAATATGCGCGTTGGTCAAATAGGCTTCGGGCAAATTTTGGCCAGCGCGTTTTTTAAAAGTAACATAACTGCCTTTCAGGCTGACATGACCGGTTTTAACGGCTTTAACCTCATGCCCCAAAAGCACCAAGCCGGCTTCATAAGTTTCTTGGATGTCATAATCAAAATTAGCGCGTTTATTGACTGCCAGTACCGGCATATTATTTTTACCCTGTTAAATAATTTTGCTGAAGGCAAAATTAGCGCGAAGCGCTATTTAACAGGGTGAACATTCCACTCTCTTAATTTTTCCATGACTTTTTTTCCGGTCAAATTATTTTCCACGTAATCATGATAAGCGTGATTGTTGATTCTGTCCAGCACGGCCTGGTTGCCTCGGTATTGTTTGGCCAGGCCGTCAATTACTTTATGAATTTCTTCATGGTCAACGGAAATTTTTTCCAGCTTGGCCACCTCTCTAATAATCAAGGAAACTTTTACCCGTTTGACTGCGTCCGGCATCATGTCCAGCATGATTTGATTCCGCGTCTTATTAAGATGAATTAAATAATCATCAAACTTCGCGCCCTGTTGTTTAACGTTATGCTCCAGTTCGCTTATCATGACTTCAGCCTCATGCTTGATTAAGATTTCCGGAATGTCGCCGAATTTTGAAGCGCTGATTATTTTATCCAGCATGGCAGTTTCGCTTTTACGCGCCTCCGCCTGTTCTTTTTCCGCGGTCAGGCTTTTTTTAATATTGCTTTTTAGCTCGGCCGGCGATTTTAAGCCAAAGCCTTTGGCAAAGTCGTCATTAACTTCCGGCAGAACGCGGTTAAAAATGCCTTTTATTTTAACTCTGAATTCAGCCAATTTGCCGGCTAAATTTTTGTCATGATATTCGGCCGGATAAGGCAGGCTAAAGTCGCGCGTCTCGCCTTTTTTTAAGCCGAGTATTTGCTTGTCAAAACCCGGAATGACATAATTTTTGCCGATTAAAACCGAGGTATCTTTGCCTTGTCCGCCTTGCACCGGAACTTTGTCCAAAAATATTTCTATGTCCAGGATGACGCGATTGTTATCTTTAACTTCAGCGTCAGAGGCTTCTTCATGCGCGCGCATCTCGCGCAGTTCGGCGATTAATTTTTCCGCTTCCTGGTCAGTGGCGACAGCGGCGGCTTCTTTGATTTTTAAATCTTGGTAATTTCCTAATTTTACATCGGGCAAAAGCGTGACTGTGATTTTGTATTCCAGCGGGTTGTCAGGCGCCAATTTGGTGATGCTGATCTGCGGCTGGCCCACCAGCTGATCAGCAATATTATTTTTAACCGCCTGGTCAGCGGTTTTATCAATGGCGATGCGCGCCGCTTCTTCCAGAATCGTCATTTCGCCGATTTTGGCTTTTAAGATGCCGTAAGGAACTTTGCCCGGCCGGAAGCCTTCAATTTTAACTTCGCGCGACACTTTTTCCGCGCCGCGCAAAGTGTACGGCTTAAATTCATCGGCCGTTAACTCCACGATTATTTCAACTTGCGAATTGCCTAAGGATTTTTTGGTGATGGTCATATTATTTTATCTGCCCAGACTGTCCGAGAACTCATAAATTCGTCATCCCCGTGAAAACGGGGATCCAGAAATAGTTTAATTTTAGCCAAATATTTTTTCTGGATTCCTGCCTTCGCAGGAATGACGGTACTTTTCGGACAGTCTGGATTAGGGGGATTTAATTTTTTTATCATTTTATTTGTTATTCCCGCTATTTGGCGTAATTTAGTGATTACATTCTTAATATTACGCTTATTTTTGGTATTTTTATATTGTCATTGCGGGCTTGACCCGCAATCCAGGGGTGAGCCGCAGGAATTATTATATTTTTATTTTCAGTGTTTTTTCCGGTATAGACTCGTCAAGTTGAGAACAGCCGTCCGCTTCCTTAACTTTTTTTACCGTGTAAGTAAGTATATTTTCACTGTCAATATTCACTATTGTGTAATCTGAATTTTTTTCTTCCGCTAAGATCTTTTCACTGTTTGCATTAATGTTTTTAAGAATTACCGCGCCGCTGTTAATATCCCCCGGAGGTCCGCATTCAACGGGAGAATTTGCGCTCGTTTCAACATATATAACGCTTTCGTAATTATTAATAAATAAGGGATCGTCAGTGGCTAAAACGGAAAGATCGCCGTCGTTTGGATTAATCGCGGCCGTATAATAATACGGGGCAGCGCCGGATCCGCACCCATCATGAGGAAGCGCATACTCTAATATTATTTTTACATCATTACTGGACCAGGCGATAGGAAAGTATACTGACGAACAAAGGCCGGTAGTCGGGGAATAAATTTTTCTGATTTCCCCATTCGCGAGATTCTTTACATAAATACTGTAGTCCCAGTAAGCGTTATAATTATTTTTAATGTTCTTTATTGAATTGCTCATTTCCAAATAAACAATCCTGTCCTTTTTATTTGATAATATTGAGGTAGTGATAAAAAATCCTTCGTTAGGAGTTAAGGAAACGGCACTATCCTTTTTGAGCTTGCTAGCAGATACTTCCGAAAATTGATATTCCGCCCCCTTGTCATCATTGGAGCTTGTTTTTTGCAGGCCGGTTATTTTGTTTTGTAGATCAGCTATCTCGGAGTTGTAATTAATTTTAGTCGCCTTAAGTACTGAATTTTGCCATAGATAAACTCCCGTACCAATAAAAAGAGAAGTAATAATAAAAATTATTAACGCATAAAACATTAGGTTATTCTTTTGATAAAATTTATTTTGTTGTTTCATGCAATAATTTCATTTCTGCCGCTCCCTCCTGGATGCCGGCTCAAGGCCGGCATGACAAAAGGCTGGATTAACTCCGGCTAAAGCCGGGTAGAAAATTTAAAAAATAATTTTCCCTAGCCGAGCATTATGCCATTTAACCGGAGATTGCTTCGTCCCCCCGATCGGGTCGGGGGCTAAAGGCGCTCCTCGCAATGACAATTCTTTCTGGATCCCTGCTTTCGCCCGCCTCGGCTCGCGCCGACGCGAGACGGGCAGGGATGACGGGTAATGGTAAGGATACCGAAAATAAACCGGAGACTGCTTCGCTAACGCTCGCAATGACAAAACCCCCTTAATCCCCCTTTACAAGGGGGATTAAATTAAATCCCCCTAACCCCCTTTGTTAAAGGGGGTTTTATACCAGCAACCCCACTATCAATAACGCCACAATGTTTAAGATCTTAATCATCGGGTTTATGGCCGGGCCGGCCGTATCTTTATAAGGATCGCCGACCGTGTCGCCGGTCACGGCCGCTTTATGCGCGTCCGAACCCTTGCCGCCGAAATTGCCGTCTTCAATATATTTTTTAGCGTTGTCCCAGGCGCCGCCGCCCGAGGTCATGGAAATGGCCACAAAAATTCCGGTGATGATGGAGCCGACCAATAAGCCGCCCAGGGCTTGTACGCCTAAAATAAAACCCACCAAAATCGGCGCGGCTACCGGAATTAAAGCCGGAACAATCATTTGCGCAATGGCCGCTTTGGTAACAATGTCCACGGTGCGGCCGTAATCAGGTTTGTCCGTGCCGGCCATGATGCCGGGCTTTTCCTTAAATTGGCGGCGCACTTCATCCACTACCGCGCCCGCGGTTTTGCCCACGGCTTGCATGGCCAGGGCGCCGAAATAATACGGCAATAGTCCGCCTAAAAATAGGCCGGCCAAAACTCGGGGGTCATTGATTAAAAATTGGTAAGTGTCCGGCAGGCTGTGCGTGTAATCGGCGAACAGTACCAGCGCCGCTAAGGCGGCTGAACCGATGGCATAGCCTTTAGTCACGGCCTTGGTGGTATTGCCGACCGCGTCCAGCGGGTCGGTAACGGCGCGCACCTCGTCGCCCATTTCCGCCATTTCGGCAATGCCGCCCGCGTTATCCGTAATCGGGCCGTAAGAATCAATGGTCACAATGATGCCGGCCATGGACAGCATGGCCATGACGGCCACGGCCACGCCGTAAAGTCCGGCTAGGCTGTAAGCGCCCAAAATCGCGGCTACGATAGCCACTATGGGCCAAACCGTGGATTTCATGGAAACAGCCAGGCCGGCGATGATGTTGGTGCCATGGCCGGTGCGCGATGCTTCAGCGATTGACTTTACCGGCGCGTAGCTTTTTGAAGTGTAGTATTCGGTGATCACGACCATGGCCGCGGTCACGGCCAGTCCGATGAGCGAGGCTAAATATAAGTTGATGACGCTGTAAGAGCCGTTGCCCGCCATCAGCCGGCTGGTAACCGGATAAAAAGCAATCGCGGCCAGAACTCCGGCCACAATCAAACCTTTATATAAGGCGTTCATGATGTTTTGGCTCTTGCCTAGTTTAATAAAGAAACTGCCGATAATTGATGTTATAATGGAAACCGCGCCGATGACCAAAGGATAAAGCACGGCGTTTTGAAAACCGGAGAATAATAGCGTGCCTAAAATTATGGTGGCAACGCAAGTGACCACGTAAGTTTCAAACAGGTCCGCGGCCATGCCGGCGCAGTCGCCCACATTGTCGCCCACGTTATCGGCAATTACGGCCGGGTTGCGCGGGTCGTCTTCCGGAATGCCGGCCTCAACTTTGCCCACTAAATCAGCGCCTACGTCCGCGGCTTTGGTAAAAATGCCGCCGCCCAAGCGCGCAAAAATGGAAATCAGCGAACCGCCGAAACCCAGGCCGATTAAGGCGCGAATGTCATGAGTAATAAAATAAAAACCGGCCGTGCCCAAGAGCGCCAGGCCGACCACCAGCATGCCGGTAACATTGCCGCCTTGAACCGCAACTTTCAAAGCCTTGGCCAGTCCGCCTCTGGCAGCTTCAGCAGTACGGACATTGGCCCGCACCGAGACATTCATACCGATATAGCCGGTTAAGGCCGACAAAAACGAGCCCAGCAAAAAAGCCGCGGCCATAGACCAGCCTAATTTGGGAATTAAACCTATGATTAAAAAAATGATCGCGGCCGCGACGGCGATAGTTTTGTACTGGCGGTTTAAATAAGCTTTGGCTCCTTCCTGAATAGCTTTGGCAATGGCTTGCATTTTTTCATTGCCGGCCGGCAAGCGCATGACCAGGCTGATTAAAATCAGGCCGTAGGCAATGGCTAAAATGGCACTGCCGATGATGAATAGGGTTGTTAGGGTCATAGAGTTTTGCTTGTCATTGCGAGCGACTGCCCGTCTCGCCTAACGGCGAAGCCGAGGCGGGAAAGGAGCGAAGCCAATCGCTACGCGAGATCTGGCGTAGCCATGACAATCTCACGAACGTGGCTCTTAACCGGAAATTGCTTCGTCCCCCGTGTCAAGCACGGGGCTAAAGGCAGCTCCTCGCAATGACATTATTATAATAAATTTTATTCTGTTTTTTCAATTTCTGTTTTTTCCGTCTCCTCTTCCGGCTTAACTTCTTCTTCAACTTTCAGCTTTTCCGCTTTTTCTCCCACAATATCCAATTTCCAGCCGGTCAGGCGCGCGGCCAGGCGGACGTTTTGCCCTTCACGGCCAATCGCCAGCGATAATTGATCTTCGGCTACTTTAACTACGGCTTTCGTCCCGTCTTCATTTAGTTCCACGTTTAAGACTTTGGCCGGCGCTAATGCCTGGGCGATGAATTTGGCCACGTCCTCGCTGTATTCTATAATATCAATTTTTTCTCCGCCCAATTCGCTGATAATGGTTTGGATTCTGGCGCCTCTTTGGCCCACGCAGGAGCCGATCGGGTCAACGTTTTCCCCTTTGGCCTCTACCGCCACCTTGGAGCGGTTGCCGGCTTCGCGCGCCACGGCTTTGATTTCTACCAGGCCGTTGGAAATTTCCGGGATTTCCAAATAAAAAACTTTTTTTAATATTTCATCAGAGGTGCGGGATAGAACGATTTCCGGACCTCGGGGAGTTACGCCTACCTGTTTGACATAAACTTTAACACGGTCGCCCGGACGGTATCTTTCTCCCATAATTTGTTCTTCGGCCGGCAGAATGCCGACTGCTTTGTCCAAATCAACCAGCACGACCCGGCCTTCGCGCCTTTGTATTACACCGGCCACGACTTCATGCTCTTTATTTTTAAATTCAGAAAATATCATGTCGCGTTCAGCTTCGCGTAATTTCTGGATAATGACTTGTTTGGCGGTTTGCGCGGCCATGCGGCCGTAAGCGTCAGGTATGGTTAATTTGGTTTTTATGATATCGCCTATTTTCGCGATTTTCTTGATTAGCACAGCATCTTTCAGCTGTAATTCGGTTTTAGGGTTGAAGCGTCTAACTTCTTCCTCGCTCGCCGAAGGTTCAGCGGAGGCGTGTTCGCTTTCAATTTTTGACTTTTCACTTTCTACTTCCTCAACCTCTTCCTCGGGCATATCCTCCACCACGGTTTTGACGTCATAAACCTTGGATTTAGCCGTTTCCGGGTCAAATTCCACCTTGATATTCTGATTTTTTTCACCAAAATCCTTACGGTAAGCCGCGGCCAGGGCCGACTCAATGGTTTCCAAGACCGCTTCATAGCTTAAATTTTTTTCTTCGCAAATCTGTTTGATAGCATTAGTTATATCTGACATAAAATTGTTGCTTAAGTTTATTTACTAAAAAAGGCTAGTTTGAATTTAATCAACTAGCCTTAGTGTCTATACTAACATAGCGTTTAGCAGATGTCAATTTTTATTTTCCCAATATTCTTCGGCTTCGTCTTCCATTTTTTTCAGCCGCGTATAATAATCCGCGAACTCTTTTAAATGCGCCCAGGCGATTTTACCCGTGGTAATCAAGTCATCGTTAGTCACATTAGTCTGGCCGTCGTGCAAGCCATGCTCCAGTTCAACATGCAAACCCTGTTTAAACTGCTCTATGTCCATCTGATTCCAATCAATTCCAATCTCATCCCCGATTTTTTTAGCTGCTTCGGTTGTAAAATTTTTTTTAAACATAAATTTATTAATAAATAATCTTATTTTTTCTTTTATTTTGGTCTATCAAAAAAAGGTTATATACTGCAACAAAACTTCATATTTCCTCTATTTTGTTGTTAATTTATTAGGTACTTGATTGTGGATAATTTTGACTTGCATACGTCTTTAATGTACGCTATAATGTCAATATATTATTTATTAACCTTAAAATTATGAAAAAGTATGTATTTTGGAATAATAAAGGGGGAACGGGCAAAACAAGTCTTGCCTTTCAGACAATATGTACTTATGCGGATAATCATCCAAAAGAAAGAGTTCTATCGATTGATGTCTGTCCTCAGGCCAATCTTTCCGAATTGTTTTTAGGCGGATTGCATCACGGAGGTAGTGATAATTTATTAAAACGTCAAGGCGAATCCGTGAGAGCAACTATCGGTGGATATTTCCAGATAAGATTACCTTCTCCTTATAGTACTCCTTCGTTTGTTCCACAGGATTTTTTGACAAAGCCCTTCCAATATAATGATCAGGTACCAAAAAATATTGATCTTTTGTGCGGCGATCCGTTATTAGAACTTCAAGCTAATGCAATATCAACTTTGGCAAATAACCAAATTCCTGGCACCAACACATGGATTTCAATCATTGATTGGCTTAGCGATTTTATTAAACCGTTAAATGATAAGTACGACGTTATTTTTATTGATACAAACCCCAGCTTTTCTATTTATACTCAAATTGCATTGTCATCAGCAGAAATGCTACTTCTGCCGGTGATGGCGGATGATTCGTCTAGGAGAGCGATTCAAAATGTTTTTTCGCTTATCTATGGCCTGAAATTGCCGTCAGAAATTTATGCAAAATACGCCTTTGCTGAAAAGTTGAAAGAAGCACAACGCACTTTACCTAAGGTACATTTAATTATAAAAAATCGTCTCACTCAATATATGGGGCCAGCTTCTGCTTATCACACCGTATTAACTGCGATTGATGGCGATATAGAATCTTTATTAACTACGCAAGGGGCCATATTTACATTCAATGGCCTTAAAGATGGTGTGGTTGACATTAGAGATTTTCAGACAACCGGAGTGGTTGCATTTGCAAGGGGCTGCCCATTTTATAAACTATCCTCCGGTCGTTTGGATTTATTGGGGCAGAGAGTACAGGTTAAAGAGGCCTACCGCATAAACTGTGTTAAAGATATAACTAAATTAGTCACAAAATTGTAAATAATCTTTATTTTTTTAGTCTCTTTATTTCTGTTTCAATCTCCTTTATAACTTCTTTATTTCCAATCTCTCCGTCTAAACTAAAAACAATAAATACCTTGCCTTGATATTTTTTTTCAAAATCAAGAAAGTTCCTTTTCATTCTTTCGGATACGGAATAATTACCAAAATTTGCTTTTGCAGTAATCGGTTTGATTTGTATTCCGAAAGCTTTTTCGTCTACAAATCCTAAATAATCTATATCTCCAGCATGATCAAGGTCGTTGTCGCTTTCAATAAATTTTACTTCTGGAAAATGTTTAGCTAATCCATCGTTGACAACAGATTTTTCACGAATAAAACCATCGTAAGTACGATTTATTGTCAGGTTATAAATATAATCTTTGCAATCTTGTAGCGATAATTCGATGAAAGCGGCTTGCCATTCTGGTATGACAACCTCGGTAATTTTTTCATGCAAGCGCTCGCCCAATTCTTTCAAAATTTCTTGTGTTACCTTTATGGGTTCCTTGCTTTCAGTAAATGCTTTTTCAAAATACCATTTTTCCCATTCGTCTATTGTCTTGGGTTGGCATTCTCTTATTAATGCCATTACCGCACCGACTTTATTGGGTCGGGACAATTGATAAGTTTGGCAAGCATAATTTAACACCTTTTCCTTTTTGCCGAAATCGGCTGAAAATTTCTTTGATGTTTTATTTTTCATAATTATTTTGAGATAAATTAATAAATTTTTCTTTACATTTGTAATCCATTTCATTATTGACAAAAACATATCCTTCTTTAATTAAATGAGCGTTAATAAAAGTTTTATTTTGTAAATATAAATAACACAATAAATTGTTTTCTTTATCGTATTTTAAGTTATCAAATTTTAAAAAAACTTTTTGTTTGTTGGTTTTATTTAATAAATATTTTTTAGCGTCCTCGCTTTTTTCAGGATTAATTTTTATACCCAATAATTTAACAACTAAATCGTTGTTTAATTTAATCGTTTTCGGATCTATTATTTCTTTTACGGTAAAAAAATCTATTCTTTGTGTCTTGCTATCATCTATTTTCGATCCAAATTGTAATTTTTTTAGGTCTATTTTTTTATCAAGTTTAATAGGGTCTTTAAAAATATAAAGCAATTTGGAAATTTCTTCGCTGTAATCACTTTTTGTATTGCCTTGATCTATAAAGTTCGCAGTTGAATTATCAAACATTTTGTTAGTGTTAACTTCTAATTTTTGTTTGATTGTATTTATAAATTTCGGATTTATTTCATAACCAACAGAATTTCGGCTTAAATTTTTTGCAGCCAATAATGTTGTGCCACTGCCCACAAATGGATCAACTATTGTATCGCCGACGAAAGAGAACATTTTTATCAATCTTTTTGGCAATTCTTCGGGGAACATTGCAATATGGTCATCTTGCCTTACTCCGTTAAAATGCCAGTGCCCCTGAAAATATAAATTCCATTCTTCCTTGGTTAGTTTTGATAATTCTTTTAATTCTTTATTTAATTTTTGTGGCTCCCCGTTTTTCTTAAATATCAAAATAAATTCATAGTCAAGTTTAATGATCCCATTTCGAGGATAAGGAAATGATCCCATGATTGTTGCTCCGCCTGTCGTGTTCATGGTGGTAGATTTTTGCCAAATAATGGATCCCATATAATCAAAACCAATAGTTTCACAAAATTTAATAATTTCTGTTCTTATTGGTATAACCTTATATCGCCCATAATAAACCGAACGAGCAAACTGATCTCCGATATTAATACATAAACGGCAGCCATTTTCTAAAACCCGGTAGCATTCTTGCCAAACTAAATTTAGATTATTTATGTAATTTTCATAACTATCGTGATAACCAATTTGATTTTCAGTACCATAGTCTTTTAGCTGCCAATATGGCGGCGATGTAATTACTAAATGGACAGAATCGTTGGCCAATTCTTTCATCCGCCTTGAATCTCCTCGTATTATTTTATGATTAGTTTTGATATTGTTTATTGTCATGGCTTAATTATACTATAAAAAGGTTAATTTTAATATCACTTTTATACAATAGTTTTAAAGCTTCCCCACCAATTGTCCGCAGGCAGCGCTGATATCCTGGCCGAAGCGGTAGCGCTCGGTCACGTCAATTTTTTTATCTCTTAGGATTTTTTTAAATTCAAAGATTGCTCGCGGGGTTGATGGCTTAAAGTCAGCGGTCGGATTATAGGCAATTAAATTAACGAAAAATAGCGGCGGATCAATATTTTTTAAAAGTTCTGCTAATTTTAGCGCTTGCTCCGGCGAATCATTTAAGCCGTCAATCATTAAATATTCAATCATGACGCGCCGACCGGTTTGCTTCAGATAATAGATTAGGTCTTTAATTAAATTTTTTAGAGGGTTGGCGCTGTTATAAGGAATAATTTCCGCGCGCAGGTTATCTGAAGGCGCGTGCAGTGATAGCGCCAGGTTAAGCTGTAAGTTTTCTTTGGCTAATTTTTTGATGCCGTCGCTAACGCCGACCGAGGAAATGGAAATATGCCGGGCGCCGATGTTTAAACCATCCGCGGAGTTTAAAATTTTAATCGCGGCCAGGACGTTATCATAATTTAAAAATGGTTCGCCCATGCCCATGAAAACAATGTTTAACCCTCCGGCGCCCCCCTTTGAAAGGGGGGTTGGGGGGTTATGTTTTAACTGCCGCGCCCAGAACAAAACCTGCTCAATAATTTCATCAACTGTTAAATTTCTTTTAAAGCCCATCTTTCCGGTGGCGCAAAACAAACAGCCGAGCGCGCAGCCGACCTGCGACGACACGCAAACTGTGTTACGTCCGTCAGCATGCTTAAGCAAGACGGTTTCAATTTTTAGACCGTCAGCTAAATCAATCAAAGCCTTCAAAGAATTTTTATCATGGCTTTTAAAAATTTCCGCTTTAATTCCCAGCGGACAGTCTTGGTTTAATTTTTCGCGCCACGGCAAAGAAAAAATCGTCGCTTTGTCCCAGTTATCTGTTAAGTCAACAAAAATCGCTTGTTTGGCCTGTTTCAATCTGAACTTTGGCTCTTCACTCAACGCTTTTTCTAAATTATTCAAATTCATAATTGTTTTTCGTTATAGACGGGCGGGAGAAATTACTTTCCCGCCCGGACATCATCACGGCTGCAAAATATCATCAGTCCGGCCGTTAATTGAGATGATCACGTTTTTAACCGTAGAAAATTGTTTTAAAGTTTCCGTAATCTGCGCGCGGATGGCGCTGACGCGGCAAGAACCGCCCATGGCTTGCTCCAGCGTCTGGTCAAAATCAATTTTGGCAACGCCATTGGTAATTTCCAGTTTCTGAATTTTAACGCCCGGGTTGATATTAGTAAAGTAGCCTTGCACTTTTTCCTGCTCGGTTGGCCCGGCCAGAAGCTGTTCTAGCGCCGCCCGCGCTACGGCCGCGGTTTTCGCCACCCATCTGTCAACAGCGAAAGCTTTATTGCAGGATATTTCCGGATCTAAATTATTATTATTGAAGTACGCCTTAATTTTTATGTCATTAGTTGGATTTAGAGTAAGAGTGACGCGGATTTCTTTGGCCAATTCCGGCAAGCCGGATGGATTGTCATTTTGCAAAACTAAAACAGCGGAGGTTGTGGCCGAAATATGGTATGCCACCAGCTGTTCAAATGGCACATAATCAGCGGTCATCCAGTCGCCTTTGGCCTGTACCGGCACAACCAATAATTCCTTATCTCGGTCGTCTAGTAATCTAACGGGAAACGAAGCTTCAAAATACCAATTGCCGCGCGCTTTGCCTTTTAAGAGAAATGGGCTGGCCACGGTCTGATTGGGCCGGGGCGAATCAACAATAATCTCCGCCGGCGCCGACGGCGGCTGGGAAATTTTTTTGGAATTAAAATAGGCCCACGCGCCCGCGAAAATGATTAGTAAAAAGATAATTATTAAGCTGATGATTTTAAATGGTTTCATATATCAAGGAGATACTGAATTTACTATATATTAATTAAGTATAAATTAAAAGGGACGAATTAGCTTCGTCCCTCATTTAAAAAATTTTTTAGTTTTGGTTATTTATAACCTCGTAGGCTATACCGGTCCGGTCAAGCAGTTCTAAATCGCTCTGTTCCACCCCGTAACAGTTCTCTCCTTTCTCATTCCGGCGGATGTACATGTGCCTTTTTGTTTTTAACACGAGCAACCTAAAACCGGCCGACTCCTGACCAGGCGAAAAAACGATGGTAGAAATTTCTGCCAATAGTTGTTTAACCATTATTATGCCTCCCAATATTGTCATTGCAAAACACCAGCGCTTAAGCCTTTGTTTTGTCTTATTGCCGCAAGACTTTTGTTTAAAGAGTGCGCCTCCTTAATCGCCTGGCGCGCTTTTTCCTGGCTAAGCTTATCAACGCGGACTAAAATTTTATTAATTGCCCTGATGATTTGGCGCACTTCAGCCAACTCGTTTTTTACCAACAGTCTTACTATATCTGCCTGGCTCTGATCCGGCAATTTTTTTAACACTTCGGCAATCTCACCGGTTCTGTCGCCTAATCTGTCTGAATTTGTTTTTTTCATCCATTGCCTCCAAATTATAAAAGAACTTTCTGTTAAAAAAACTATTTAGCATACCTAATGTTTCTTATTTGCACGGACTTCCTGTATTTAAATCCTGACGGCGTGCGGTAAGCCGGATTGCCTTGGCGGCCGCCGATTTTGGTTCGCGCTCGCGTTTTCATATTAATAACGGCCTGCTAAAGCAGGGAGGAATATTTTATTCTTTTTCTTGATCGTTCCGGCCGAAAATTTTGGCCAGATAAATTGTAATCAATGTAAGTATTAATGTCAAAATAACGGCATAAACAAATTTTGCCAAAATGGAATTTTTGTTCATGGCAAAATAATTATTGATGAGCGATTGGATGGCCTCATTCCAGGCCAGGCCGGCCACCAGGCTTAAGGCCGTGATAATAAAGCCGAAAGTCCTGTCTTTAACTTCGCGGGAAATTTTAGAACTTTCGCTTTTAATTTTGTCCAGCTTGTTATTTACGTTTATCATATTATTGATTAAAAAATACTATCTGTATTTTATCATATTGTTATATTTTTTTCTACCCGGCTTTAACCGGAGTTAAAAGCCTGCTAAAGCAGGGCAGAAAAATAGTCCAAAAATAAAAGACGGGTGCGTGACTAGCACGACACCCGCTCTGCTCATAAGTTGCTTTTACTTTGCCGGCGTAGCAACTTAAAAATAGCCGCCGTAGGCACAGCATCAGGCCGTAAAGCGGCGCCACCACTAAATGCTCGGTTAGCCATTCTCTCATTTCCTCATTCTCCTTATAATGGTTTTTTGTTTTAGTTTTAAAATAATACTAACATTAAAAAATAAATAGTCAAATGTTATCACTGTCGGTGCTTGGCTCCATAGCCCTGCGGGACTATGGAGCCAACCGGAAAAATCTCCCTCGCAATGACAAAAAGTATATGGTATAATGATCAAGTAAAATAATTAATCAAAATTATGCTATATTTTATAATTTTCTCGTTTTTACTGCTCCTGCCTTTGGCCGCGGCCAAGGCCTTGCCGATTTGCGTAATTTGCACGGCGGCCGTCTCCGCCGGCGTGGGTTTTTCCCGCTGGCTGGGCGTTGATGATACCATTACCGGACTGTGGATCGGCGCTCTGGCGGTTTCAGCGTCGCTTTTAACCATTAATTGGCTGACCAAAAAAAATATTAGATTCTTGGGCCGGCAGCCGTTGATTTTTATCGCCTATTACGCCATGATGATCTGGCCGCTTTTTTATTATAAGATCGCCGGCCATCCTTTGAATAAATTGTGGGGAATTGATAAATTAATTATCGGCATTATTATCGGCACAATTGGTTTTACCGCCAGCGTGTTGTTTAATGAATATCTTAAGAAAAAAAATGGCGGTAAAGCGTATTTTCCTTTCCAGAAGGTCGTTGTGCCGGTCGGCTCGCTGGCGATTCTAAGCTTGGTTTTTTATCTTATTACCCATTATAAATAATAAACAATATGGCCATCAACAACTATCAAGATCTGGTAAAAAAAATTGATGACTTAAAAAAACAAGACAAGATGGACCTGTCCAGCGACCAAGATTTGTCCATCGCCATCATGAATTTAATCAGCATTGAAGAGCACTTCTTTTTTACAGCGGAAAAAACCGGCAAGGCGAGCTATCTTGATTTACTCAATCAAGTGCGCTCCATGCGCAAAGAGCTGTTAAAAAAAATTATCAAAGATTATGAAGGCGAAGTCTGGTGTATTTCCAAACATTTGCTGGCCGCCAGCATGCGCCTGATGGAGGTTGGCACTAAGCAGCTGGGCCGTGAGCGGAAAGATGAAGCCGAAGATTTGTTTAAAAAAGCTTTTGATTTGTACTCTTTGTTTTGGGCCGTTAATATGGGCGTGATGAATACCAGCGGTTTGAAAAAGCTTGATGACGGCATGCTTAACAAACAAGATGAAAAAAAAACCGGCCTAATGGCTAAATTTTCCGAGGTGGTTAAAAAAGTGATTGACTGCTGTATTGAATGAAATAGATAAAATTTATTTTTTTATTTTTTTATCCAAGGGTGATTTCCCCAGAGCTTAAAACCTATTCTAAATAATAAAATTAATAGTGTCAGCCAGAACAAGCCCAAAGCAAAGCCGGCCAGGACGTCGCTAAAATAATGAACTTTTAAGTAAATTCGCGAAAAGCCGGTTAATAAAATTAAAGTCAGACCCATTGCTATAAACAAATTTTTTAGCCAGAATTTGTTTATTTTTTCGCCAAACAATAAAATTAACAAATAAAAAAATATCATGGCCATCAGCGCGTGATTACTGGGAAAACTGAAGCCGGTTTCGGAAACTAGACCGCCGGCCGGACGGGGCCGCGCGATCAAGAGTTTCATGGCCGCGCCCAGCGCCGCGCCGCCGGCCGCGCTTAAAAAAACCAAGGCCGCGCGGTACCAGCATTTTTTTATAAAATAATAAGCCGCGGCCAGCACGGCTATGGACAATAAAACCTCCGGACTGAAAACCGCGGTAATTAAAACCATCAGCTTATTAAGCCAGGGCAGCCAGATGGAAGAGATGCGCTGCGCCAGCCAAAGATCAAGCCAGTAAGTTGATTCCTGATCTAAATAATCCTCGGCCATTTTGGAAAAAGCATAAATTGATATGGCGTTCAGAACTAAAAAAATCAGGTGATTTTTTAAAAAAATATGTTTTTTTCTGTCAAAATAACGATAGGCCGAAACTAATAAAATTATGGCTACCACCGCGATCATGATAATTCGGCCGAAATATTTCGCGGCCGTGGAAAAACCTAAGCCGAAAATGTAACCGATTAAAATTGAGCCGGCCGCCCAGGTGATGCCGCCTAAAATATCGTAAGCAATAAATTTATAAAATTTTACTCGCGACGCGCCGGCAATAAAGGGCGCGAAAGCTCTGGTGAACGGGCTGAAGCGGCCGATAATTAAGGATTTACCCGCGTGTTCGCGCACTAATTGTCCGGTTTTTTCATATTTATTTTTATCAAAGAAAAAGTATTTGCCATAGCGCGAAATAAATTCATCGCCCCAGCGGCGGCCGATAATATAGCCTAGCAAGTCGCCGATGATAGCGCCGGTTGAAGCCACGAAGATAGTAGCGTCTAATCTTAAAATTTCCAATTGCGCGAACCAGCCGCTTAAGATTACGGCTGTTTGTCCGGGATAAAACGAGCCGATAACCGGCAAGGCTTCAACCAAGGCGGACAGAAAAACCAGCAAATAACCCCAGTGGTCAACCAAGGGCAAAGGTAAGTTTAGCAAGAAATCGCTGAATAGTGACATAAATTATTTTATTTTACAAACCAGTTTCAGCTCGGTCAGATCGTCGGCCGTAATTTGGCTGTTGCCGCTTTCGTTCAGATAATACATGATGGCTTTGGGGTTATTAAGATGTTCCAGTCCCAAAGCGTGGCCCAATTCATGGGCCAGAACTCGAATCAGCATTTCCTGGCTGTCATATTGAAAAATATCTATTTTTTCGCCGGATGAATCGCTGGTATACTGACCTTCTTGGAATTCGCCCGAAGCGCCGGCGCCCACGGCATTGTAGTTATTCACGCTTAAATTCAACTGGCGGATTAATTTATTCATCACGCTGGCCAGCGCGTTGATATCATCGGCTGTTTTGTTAAGCGAGTCTTGCTTTTGTTTTATTCCGGCGGCCAAATCATTCAAGCTTTGGCGTTCCTGATCTAAAATGGCGAATTCGGCCGGCGCCGCGCCGCCGCGCCGGTTGGCCGCCTTGACCTCGTCTTCGTAATTGGCTTTTTGCTCGTTATAATAATTTACCGTGTTGTCCAGCTCGGTTTTCTGCCGCTGGTAGGCTTTATTATAAATGTCGTATTTGCTTTTTAGCGCTTCAAAACCGGCTTTATTGTTATTGATATTAATGCCCAGGGCTTTTAATTTATTCGTGGCCTCCTGGCGATCGTCATAGATTAAATTTACTTTTAGGCTGCCGGTTTGGGCGTAGCTGAATAATCGCTTGCCCACCGGATCTTGCCAAATTAGCGCCGCCTGGCTGATTCTTTTGATAAATTCTTCCCGGCTCAAGCCGAATCTTTTATCAAGCTCTCCGATGGAATAATTGATCGGCTGGTCGCAGGGACTGACGATTTTATTTAAATTTTTCCACGATAAAGCCAGATCATTCCTGAAATAATAGCCCAGGCCGGCCATTAGGGCGATGAAAATTACGGTTTGAGAAATTTTATTAAAGGCGCTCATACTGTTATTCAGTATAATTCAAACGCGCGTTTTATTCAATCATTATTATTTTCTGCCCGGCTTTAGCCGGCGTTATTATATGGATTAATTCCTGGTTGGCTCCATAGTCCCGAAGGGCTATGGAGCCGGAATGAAATTCGCATTAAGGCTCCATAGGGCTAGCGCCACTATGGAGCCAGCATTAATTTTTCTAGGCTCGCTAATAAATACAATTTAAAATCACCGGAGTGCTCAAACACGCCTGCCAAAATAAAAAGCTCTTAGAGGCAGATAAACATCCTCTAAGAGCTTATAGGTTCTAATTTTAGCTTTTTAAATTATTTTTCTCCTTATTTCTGATCTTGTGAAATTATTAGATTTGAGCGCAGAGAGGCGTGCGCTTCATCAATGGCGCGGCTGTCAATTGATTGGCAATAAAGTTTTTCAGCCGCGTTGAGCAATTGGCTGACTTTGCTCCAAGAGCAAGGTTCCAGGCTGGCAAGTATTTGCGCGGCGGATAAAACCCTGCCGGCGTCGGCCAACAAAGATTTTACTTCCTCGGAATCGTTTTTATTCTCCGCCCCTTCTACAGCGAGCAGAAGTGTTTCTAATAGTTTAGGAGCAGTTTGCTTGGCTTGCTCTTCCTGCTCAATCGCCTGTTTTCGTTCTTCGGCGGCGGTTCGGATATCCTCCAGCGCCTGCTTTACGGCGCAAAGAATTTTATGAATTTTCAGCCAGTCTGTTTCGCTTGACTTACTCGCGCTGGCTATTACCGCGTCCTCAAAGTTACCTTTGACTATCGCTATTAATCTTTGATCAGGCAGTTCCTGGTAAGTAGCCCGCGCGCTTTTAATCATTGTGGGCAATTTTTTCAGAAGAGTTATGCTCTGCTCTCTGGTTTGATCCGCCTCGCGGGGAATGCTTTCCAGAGTTTCAGCAATGTTGGTTAGCATCGGAACCATTAAAAGGTTTAACAGTCCGTGAAAATTATTCAAGCTGTTTGATAGGTCCTTTAGGTGGCTGGCAGTTAGGTAAGGTTTATTATGCGTCTGGCTTAGATTATTAAAAACTTTTTGAGATCCCTTCATCTCATGCTCAAAAAAATTCAATCTATCCTCAACGCGTTTCCAAGCCGAGCTGGAATAATGTTGTTTTATAAAGTTCAGTGAAGTTTGAACTTTTGTGTTATCGGCTTGTAACTTAGCTATAATTCTTTCACAATCTTTGATGGGGTCTGTTATTATTTTCCTCATCGCCCTGCGCCTCATGATTATAATGTTAATTGATATAAAAATTAACATCAGCGCCAACGCCGCTATTGTCGCATAAACTAATAGTTTTGGCGGCGGCGTACCTGTGGTCATTTCTGGCCGCCATACGGTTAATAGAATGCCCAAAATTACCGCGGCTGCTGCAATAATAATAGCGTAATGAAATCTTTTCATGATTTTTTCTCCCGTTTTGCGTTTTTGGTTAACTATAAATTTAACTGCTGTGCTGTTATTGCCTATGCCTTTGCACCTCCTCTTTATATTCTGTTTATTTATAATATTTTAATGAGCAAATTTAGCTTTGTTTTATGCATTTATAGCAAATAATTTTTAATAAGACAAGGGTATTCAATCACCTCTGGACTTAATTTATTTATTTTGTTAGCATAAAAACAAAATCAAAAACTATTCCATCAAACAAAAGGAGGCCGACGATGGAAGCCCAGTTTAGTTTATCCATTGCTTTGATTATTTTTTTTGCCGACTGTGTCTACTTTTTTTTAACGGTATTTTTGATTGACAATGTAGTCGGCAATAAAGCTATTAAGGCAGGATTTTTCGCATTGCTGGTAAATTTTAGCAGCCAGCTAGCCGTATTCTATTTCGTTAAAAATTTTGATTATGCGATTCCGTCCAACGCGGGAGCTTTTATCGGGGCTGTTTTGGCTACCGCGTATGATTGTCGGAAGCAAAAAAATCAAAAAGACGAGATTGCGGAGTTAAGGCAGGAAATGAAAGAGCTAAGAGAGGAAGTAAAAAAATTAACCAAGGAGGGGAAAAGAGAATCAATGCTCAAAAAAGTTTCAAGACTGTCTTAACGCTTTATGCCGCCATGCAAGATTGGCGGCATATTTTTTATGTTTTATTTTTTTCTTGATCCCTGCCTGCGCAGGGATGACGGAAGAAACTTGAGATTGCCGCGCTCCCTTCGGTCGCTCGCAATGACAAAAATGAGTTATCCACTTGAAAGAATACTCGCGGCATGCTATAATGAAATTATAAAGTTTGTTAGAGCATAAAGCCTTAGCAAGCAAAAAACAAAAATAAAAAATAAAATGTTTTTCTTCCCCATTAAAAAAACAAATAATTTATATATTTAAGGACTCTTACAGCCCCATTGGCGGCTGTTTTTTTAATTGAATGCGGGGGTATCGCCGAATGTCGTATTCGGCGATACCCCCTAAAATAAAAACAAAAGTATGACCATTAAAAACATGTTCCAGGTAAAAGTTTCTCTACCCGCGGCGCTGTTAATTATTGTAACCGCGGTGTTGTTGTCTGAACAGATTTTCCTGAAGGAAATCAAAAAGGACAACGGTTTAATAAATTCTTTGTCAATTGCAAATTCACTGCTGGACAGGCAAAGTTCAGATGTTTGGCAAAACGGCAAAGTATCTTTGGCTAATATTAACGTTCCTCTAATGTCTGGAGCCAAAAGATTATCTTTTGATAGTAAATATTTAGTGCGTTATCGCGTTAACGCCAAGGCTGGCGCGGTGGCCAGATTTTATCGCCAGATTTTAGCCAACCAAGGCTGGAAAACCTCTTCGGCCGCCGTCTCCGCTAAGGCCGTTTCAGATAAACTGGTCATTAGCTACCAGGAAAATCCTTTTTCAAAAAAGACGGACATAACTTATGCCTATGTTCCGGTGAGTACCGCTAAGGTGCTGGGCGTAAAAATTGCCGAGGCGGATGTGCCTGCTCCTGCTCCCTCGCCAGCTCCTGAATCAACACCAGCGCCCGCGCCAACCGAGCCGCAACCGTCAACGCCTCCTCCGGCCGACAATAATACGAGCGCGCCGATTAGCGGCGATCAAAATCAGCCCTCTCAACCACAGCCGCCGATGCCGCCAACCAATAGCGATAAATTTCAACCGCCGATGCCGCAACAGCCGCAAAATCAAGACGGCATGAATCAGATGCAATTTTATAAACAGCCCATGCAGCCGAGTTCAGGCGATCAAGGAGCCAGCCAAACTTGCCGGATTAACGGCGTGGAAGTGCCTGGCTCATGTGAAAAATACAATAATCAAGGCCCGTCTGGCCAGGACGGCCAAATGGGACAGGGACGGCAGCAAGGGCCATCCGAAGAAGACCAGAAAAAAATGGATGAGCGCCGCTTTAAAGACATGAAACGCGGCATCTCTCAATTCTCCCGCGGCGTGGCCATGACTAAAAAAGCCATGTTAAGAGTAAAAGCTTCAGTCGCTAAATGCGGCGTCGGTTTGCCGGAAGAATTAACCAGCGCCTTGAATCAGGCTGACGACCTGGTAACAAAAATTAACGCCGCCAAAACCGCGGATGAATTAGATGAAGTTATGGGCGATGTTCAGGATGTCGGTTCGGTTATTCAGGACTGGGGTCCGCGCATGGGCGATTTAAGCCGCCTGTGCCAGATGCTAAAAGAAGCTGACCGCCAGTCAAAAAGTTTGGACCGCGGCGTTAAGCAGATTGAATCGCGCGCCAAAGCCAATAAAAAAGTTGATTTGAGCGAACAGGTGGCTGAATATAAAAATGTGGTGAACGGCTTGAAAGACGCTTTAGCCCAAGCCAAATCTTTGGCCAAAACCGATCCGGATTCGGCCATGGAAAAACTGGAAGAAGATTTTTGGAATAACATGGATAATTTAAAAAATGCCCAGATGCAGATTGATGTGGTCTTAAACATCAGCCAGGGCATGAAAAACATCAACAGCGAGCTGAAAAAGTACGCTTCTCAAATAAAATTGCTGGCCAAGAAAAAAATAGATATCGCCGAATTGCAGGATTTGGTCAATAATTTAAAAGCCAAATTTGACGAAATCCAAACTATGCTGAAAGAAAAAGCCGGAGCCGATGAGCTGGCCGACAAAATTGATGAAGCCTTTAACACTCGCCAAGAAATCCAGGATGCTTTGCAGGAATTCGGCTTGGTCAATATGGAGCCGCAAATCAAAGCAAATAATAATTATAATGTTAAAGTAGATTTGCCTGACGCCTTCTTAAAACAAGGCGGCAATCAGGAAGAATAATTTCTAATTTAAATCCCCCGCCATAATTGGCGGGGGATTTAAATTTTGCCTAAATCCAAATAATCGTCAAATTTTATCTGCTTGACGAATTCCGGCATATGGCTGACCATAATCAGGGCGCCAGCGTAGCCGTTAATCGCTTGGGCAATCACGGGCAGATGGCGAAAATTTATATGATTGGTCGGTTCGTCTAAAATTAACAGCCCGGGCCGCATCAGTTTGAGGCGCGCGAAAGACAACAATCCCTTTTGCCCTTCAGACAGTTCGCTAACCAGGCGGCCCATCAAATCGCCGTGGAGGAGAAATCCGGCCGCGGCCGAGCGCATAGCTTGCGTGTCCGCGCCCCGGGCGAGGGCGCCGGAGAGCGAATCATAAACCGTTTGGTTAAAATCAAGATTGGAAAAATCCTGGCTGTAATAACCGACGCGGACATTATCTAAAATTTGAGCCTGCTCGTTTTTACCGCCGACCAGCGAGCGCAAAAATGTGCTCTTGCCCACGCCGTTCGGCCCGGTAACCAGGAGATGCATGCGCTGGCGGATAATTTTATCAACTTTTTTTATGATCGGCTCGTGATGATGAATAATTTTCACGGCGCTGATTTTAACAATCTCGCCCGTGATGTCTTGCGCTTCAATATCAAATTCCCTGATAGTTTTATCCTCCTGCCTGACGTCAATCATTTCTTCTTCCAGCTCGGCGGTTTCATCCTTTAATTTTTTGGCCAGTTTGCGCATTTTGCCGCCTTTGTTGGCGAAAAAATTAACTTTTTCTTTTCGGTCTATAATCTGTTTTTTTAGCTGGGCATTTTTCCTCTGCTCGCGCTCAATTCGTTTGCCGATTTCTTCCACCACCGAATAATAGTCGCCGACGTAAGTCTCAATTTTATGAGTGAACACGTCCAGATAGATCACGCCTTCGGTAAAACAATTTAAAAAATCCGCGTCATGCGAAATTACAATTACGGTTTTATCGTACATAACTAAAAATTCTATTAAATGATCAATGCCGGCCTGATCAAGATTGTTAGTCGGTTCATCCAGTAAAAGTATGTCTGGATTCTGAATTAAGGCGAAAGCCAAGAGCAGACGAGCTTGCTGTCCGCCGGACAGATCGCCGACGCGCTTATTGATCGGCGCGTCCAAATTCACCGCGGTTAAAACTTTAGATATTCTGCTGGCTAGATTACCTGGCGCCAGCTCAAACGCCTCGGCAAAATATTCATCAATTGTCAGCTCTAAATTTTCGCGCGCCACGACCTGTCTGGCCGTGGCGATAGTGGCGCCGTTAGTAATAGAAACGCGGCCTGATTTTGGCTGTAATTCACCCATGATTAAAGCAAATAAAGAGCTTTTGCCAGCGCCGTTTTGCCCCATTAAAGTAATTTTGGCGCCGCGGCGCACGCTGAAGCTGGCCTCATCCAGGATGGGCTTATTATGTTCATACTCAAAATTTACTTCATCAAAGCGCAAAATTACTTCTTCGGCCATATAAAATTTAAAAATAAAAAAGGCGCGATTACGCCAGTTACTTCATATTAACATAATACTTAAAAAAGTAAACTCTCTCCGGCCGTATAGCCGGTGCTCCAGCAGATCTGTAAATTGTAGCCGCCGCTTGGCCCGTCCAAGTCCAATATTTCTCCGGCCAAAAATAAATTTTCATACAGGCGCGAGCGCATGGTTTTAGGGTCAACTTCTTTTAGATCAGCCCCGCCGGCCGTTATCATGGCCTTGGCAAAGCCTTTGAGCTCTTTTATTTCTACGGTAAATTCTTTTAGGGCGCTTACCAGCGCTTGGCGCTCAAGCTTAGTAACGGCGTTAATTTGCTTGGTCTCATCAATGCCGGTCAGTTTAATGATAACCGGCGCCAATTTCGGCGATAGCAGGCCGGTCAAATATTTTTTTAACATTTTGCCGCCGGCTTGATGAAAATCAGTTTGTAATTTTTTTTCCAGCCGAGCGGTTTCAATTTCCGGCTTAAAATCAATTTTTAAAAAAGTCAGCGCCGACAAAAGCGCGCCGATCCGTTCGCTTAAATCAATTATGGCCGGGCCGCTTAAACCGTCGGCCGTAAAAATAATATCGCCGGTTCGGCTAATAATTTTTTTGTTATTTTGAAAAATACTGATTTTAATCTGGCTTAAACTTAAGCCTTCTAGATTTTTGACAATTTTTTCTTTGACGATTATCGGCGTTAAGGCCGGCCGGGGCGCAATAATCCTGTGCCCCAGATTATTAAGCCATTTATAGCCATCGCCGGTTGAGCCGGTTTCGGGATAGGACTGGCCGCCGGTGGAAATAATAAAATTTTTACTAAAAATTCCTTCGCCGTTGTTTAAAATTACTTTTTTGATTTTTCCATCATAAGCAACTATTTTTTTAACTTCAGCGCCCAGTTTGATTTCAACGTTATTATCTTTTAAATATTTTATCAGCGCCCCTCGCACCTCGCCTGCTCGGTCGCTTAAGGGAAAAATCCGGCCGCGGTCTTCTTCCTTCGTGGCTAAGCCAAGTTTATTGAAAAAATCCACGGTGTCCTGAACTCCGAATCTATTAAAAGCCGAGAACAAAAATTTATGGTTTTTGCCGTAAGCGCCAATAGCCGGTTTTTTATCTGCCAGCCTGTTGGTAATATTGGCGCGGCCATGGCCGGTGGCTAGAAGTTTTAGGCCAAGCTGATTGTTCTTTTCAAGCAAAAGCACGCGCGCTCCCCGCTCGCCCGCTCGTCCGGCCGCCATTAGGCCGGCTGGTCCGCCGCCAATGATTACCGCGTCGTAGATCATAATTATCTAAACTTTATCATGTTAATGGCCAAAAAACAATTTTTATTTTATACTGATTAAATGCAGCTGCCAATTAGAAAACCAGGGAAATATACTTATTTAAAGCCGGATCAGCATCTGACCCAGGCCAAATATGATGAACTTAAAAATAAGCTTGACCGGCTTAAATTTAACCGTCCGCGGCTGGCGGAAGAGGTTAAAAAATACGCTTCGGACGGCGATTTTTCGGAAAACGCGGCTTACCAGATTGCCAAAGGCCGCTTAAGGGGCATGAATCAAAAAATTTTAGAAATTGAAGATCATTTGAAGCGCGCCGTCATCATTAAGCCTATTAAAAATATCGGCACAGTCCAGCTGGGCAGCCGTGTGACTGTCGCGGCGGCAGGCAAAGAAAAAACCTATTCAATTCTCGGCTCGGCGGAAACCGACCCGCAACGGGGCGTTATTTCGCATAGTTCGCCGCTGGGCTCGGCCTTAATGGGGTGTAAAGTTGGCGATAAAGTAAAAATTAAGCTGGCTGGCGGGGAAGTCCAGTATGAGATTGTAAAAATAGAATAATTTTAATAAAATAAAATCCGCCGAACAGCCGATCCGGCTAAGCGCTGGCCAGCGGCAAATTATAAATTGCCATGAATATAAAAAAAATTATTTTAACTTTGGCCATATCGTTGGCCGCCTTTTCGCCTCTCATGGCCGGCGGCGCGCATTATGCCGGAGGGGCGATTGGCTATATTCTTTTGCAAGTTGAAGCCAGCGGCGAAGCTTGGTATGTTTATCCGGCTAACGGCAAGTCCTATTATCTGGGCCGGCCGGCTGACGCTTTTAATATCATGAAAACTTTAGCGCTTGGCGTTAAGCATGATTTTATTGTCAACACGAGCGTTTTTTCCGACCGACTGGCCGGCCTGATTCTATTGGATACGGAAGCCAGCGGCGAAGCTTATTATATTTATCCTAAGAATTTAAAAAAATATTATCTGGGACGGCCGGCTGACGCTTTTAAAATTATGCGCGAGCTGGGACTTGGCATAACTAACGCCAATTTAGCCAATCTTCCTATCGGCGTGATTGGCGAGCCGGTGGCCGATTTTGATTTCCATAAAAAAGTATTGATTGATAACGTGCCTTTCACTTCGCAAGCGCCGTTCGGCGGCTGGAACGATCAACGCCAGCAAGACGGTTGTGAAGAATCGTCCGCTTTGATGGCGGTTAAATGGGCGCGCGGACAAAATTTGACCAAGGCCGAAGCTTTAAAAGAAATTACCGGCCTCTCGGATTGGCTTTTAAAAAAATACGGCGAATATCGGGACATTTCCGCCGAAAACACGGTTGACTGGATTTTTAAGGACTACTTTAAATATAATAAAATTACCTTGGTTCACGATATAACCGCTAATGATATTATTGCCGAATTAGCTAAAGGCAATTTGATAATCACGCCCATGAATGGCCAGATTATGCATAATCCCAATTATAAAGCGCCGGGGCCGCCGCGGCACATGATAGTTATCCGCGGCTACGACCCGGGGACTAAACAATTCATCACTAACGACCCGGGGACAAGAAATGGCGAGCTTTATCTTTATGATGATGCCGTACTGTTTGAAGCCATCCGCGATTATCCCACCGGTTATCACGAAATTATCAACCAAATAGAAAAAAATATGATTGTAATAAGCAAATAAGGCCGCTTTATTAATGGGGTAGCCACTGGGAGTCGAACCCAGATTTCTTGCGCCACAAGCAAGAGTTCTAGCCGTTGAACTATGGCCACCATAATTTTTTTTTAAACAAAAGTTGCCTTGGCGGCAACTTTTATAATATAACATAATTTGCTGAAAAGTCAATATTTTTTATTTAGAAATGGACACTCGGTGTCCAGTGGACACCGAGTGTCCAAAGGATAGCACCAAACTGGTTTCGTAAGCGCCGACCAGGGCGCCGGTATAAAGCAAGTCGCCGAACAGGCTATTTCGGAAAAACGGAATGGCCATAACATAGCTTTGGAGCAGGCCCGCCGCGGTGTGCGGGTAAAGCGAGCCGAAGGCCCAGACCGCGCCGTTGGTAAGCAGATAAAATACCACACTGCCTAAAATCGTGCCACCCAGAACCGTTGAAAGTTTTTTATTTTTCCTAACCGCCAAACCGATCAGCCCCATGATGATAAATCCGGCATAAACCGAGGTCATGATGGGCAGACTGTAAAAACCGATGAATAAGTCGCTAACCAACATGGCGGCCAAAGGCAGAATCAGCGCCCATTTTTTTGGCAGATACAACCCGGAAAAAATAGCGATGGCGCCGATGGGCGCGAAGTTGGCCGGATGCGGCAGAAATCTGGCCGCGATACCGAGAGTGATTAAGATAAAAGCCGGCAATAGTTTTTTCGCCCCGCTGGAAATGTTTGTTATAGTTGTCATAATTACTTGCTCCATTAAATGTCTCTGTATGGAGATTTTTAAGGGATTAATTTATTACTTAATTCTGGCTAAAGCCAAGCAGAAAGAATATATATTAATTATAACTTAAAGACCTAATAAGTTCAAGATGTATTTTAAGCCGCGGTAAATCAGGCGGCCGGTTACAGCTAAAAAGCTGGTTTTAGGCGCGGGCGGGTTGACTGTTGGCGCGGTTTGGACACTCGGTGTCTTGGGGACACCGAGTGTTTTTGCTGTTTTTTGAATCGGTTTTTTTTCAATTTTATTTACCGCAACGGCTTTTGTTTTTTCTGAAGCTATTTTCACGGCCAACACTTTAGGCTCCGCCGGCTTAATTGGGGCAGATACCGTGTTTTTGGTTCCGGGGGTCTTCTCTGAACTTTGGGGTTTAATTTTATCTGTTTCCTCTGTCGTCGTAGCCGGTGTGCTACTGGTCGTAATTAAATCCTTAGGCGTTGAGGTGGCGATGTTTAAATTTTCTAAAGTTGAAGTGGCGATTAAATCGCTCGGATCGTTGAGGCTGGCTGCCGTTAACGCTGGCTTGTCTTCCATTTTGGCAAAACTGCTCATGATATTAAGCCAAGATTTGCCTTGTATGGCCGGGATGGTGTAAGCGGTTGACCAGACGCGATTAGCCGGAAAGGAATCATTTTTTTCCAAACCGCCGTCCGCGCCTTGGCTCAAGGCCAAATAGTTTTCCGGCGTGTTATTATTTTTTTGCCAGCCGGCTGCGTCTTCGCCCAAAGACGCGATCGCCTGCATCGCCCAAGATGTTGTATAAGTGTTGCCATAGCCGCCGTCCGCGCCTTGGGCATTAGACAAAAAGTTTCTGGCTTTTGCTATGGCCGCGCTGATGTTGTCAAGCGCTGAAAATGGTTTTAATGCTTGAATTGAGGCCGCGGTCATGTCCACGCCTTGCCAGGAGCCGTCGGCTTGCTGTTTAGCCATGATAAAATCAACTGTTTTTTTTATCATTTCATCATCCGCCGCGTAACCGGCTTTACTTAACACTAAGAGCGCAAAAATGTCATCATTGTATAATTCCGCGTCGCCGAATTGAGCGCCGTCAAATAAGTCGGTGATCTTTTTTAGGTAATTTGTTTTTGTGCCGTTATACGGGTGGATGTTTAACGACATTAAAGCCATGGCGCGGCGCGCGTAATCCGAGACCGGATTCATGCCGACTAATGGATTCGGGTCGGCCAGCAAATAACTTTTTATTTTTTGGCCGGCCGAGCCGCCCGGATTAACCGAGGCTAAAGCCATGGCCGCCCAGTCAGTCACCAAAGCTGAACCGAATGAGCCGTCAGCGCTTTGTTTGTTAATTAAAAAATCAATGGCTTTAGCCAAATTAACTTTGGCCGTTAGCGCCGGCGCCGGGCTGCTACTCCTGGCTGGTAAAATTACACTGCCGCCGCCCGACTGGTTATTGCTGGCAGTATTATCAATCGGGGCCGGTTTGGCCGTTATCACTAATGCGTCACTATCAGCAAAACCGCCTTTTTTCCCATAGATTAAAACCGGCGCTGTCGTAGTAGCAGTGTAGATATAAGTTCCGCTGCCATTTTCAGCTTCCTGCCCGGCTATGTCCAAACTGCTGGACGCGGCCGCAGTCCAAACCGGATTCCAGCTGGCATCCAGGCCGAATTGTTCCACGGTGATAGTGGAAGTCGCATTGATATAAGGCGCGGCATTGTCAGTAGAAATTTTCAGCGGGTTAACATTGTAAGTGAGC